>DATBHS010000097.1:0-70069 GCA_036557345.1 Bryobacteraceae bacterium | reverse complement strand
GACTTCGATTATGAAGCGGCAGAAACCAAGGCAGAGCGTCTGCTCATGGCAGCGCTCGACTATTCGATGGAGCGCCATGTCGTTTATGTTGCAAAACGTCCGCCGCGGAGCACGTTTCGCCAGCTTGCCGCGCGAACAAATAGAAAGATTGTCTATATACCGATCGGCCAACTTTCGCCCGCGAAGCTGAAGAAAATTCGAGTCGTGCATGTACTTGATGGCCACGAGCGCCGCGAGGAAGCCAGGCAGTATATCTGGTGAAAGCCGGTGTAATAACCAAGGCTTGATCTTGCAACGTGCGCTGTTTGATGAAGCTGCGATTGTCAGGTAACCTTCGCAAGTATTCTCAACTTCCGGATTGGCCGTCGCTCGGGAGGTGTCCGGAAACCAACTATCGCCTTGTGAGAGTGGACTCTTCCGCCGTGAAGCTCACCTGCACAAGTCAGGCAAACTGCCATTCCGCCCTCAGCTAATCGACTTGCAGCCCTATTCTGTCCAGAATTCTTTTGAAACGGTAGTCATCGCGTAACTCAAGGAAATGGGGATCATACCTGAGGTAGATGACAGCACCATCGCCCTCTTCGCAGGCCTGGCGAAGGCACTCGAATGCGGCATCGCGCTCATTCAGATAGGAATGAATCACAGCGCGCGCATACGACCATCGGAAGCCAGGTGCTGACTCATTCTTCTCCATCTCTTGCAGAATGACACGCGCTTCCCGATGCCTTCCCAACAGACCGCTTACCATCGCCAGAGTGGCCTTCCCGCGGATGTTGTTTCCTGATACCGCCATAGCCGTGGCAGCTTCGTTCAGAGCCTCCTGGCTGCGATTCAGACGCGCATAAAGAATTGCAAGCATCTCATGAGCCGCAAGGAAACCCGGGTCTAAGTATTCGAATTTGCGCAACTGGCGTATTGCATCTTGATATCGGCCAGCATAATAGAGAATGCTGGCAACGTGATACGCCACCGGGCACGAGAGCGGATCAATCTCCATCGCTATGAGGGCATGGTCAAGTGCCTCCTGAAAGCGACCCGAGATCAGTAGGAAATGGCTGTATGCAAAGTGACCCGGCATCGCGTCTGGGGCCAAATCGATAGACACTCTGAAAAGTTCTTGGGCGGTCTTAAGATCGCGCTCTTGTGCAATTTTCAGCATCCCCAAGACCGCATGAGCCGCAGCACATCGAGGATCGAGACTCAACGCAGTCGTGGCGGCTGCCTTGGCACGTGGGAAAGTGTCATTCCCAGGCAAGAAGCCGAAGCCAGCGTATAGATAAAGATACGCCAGTACGGCGTGCGCCTCAGCGTAGGATGGGTTCGCGGCGATTGCGTGCCTTGCATGTGCTAAGCCTTTCGAAACTGCATCTGGCGACCACTGGCGGGCAGCGTGCCACGCTCTCCGCACGAAATCGTCTGCTTCGGCCTGTTCATTTGTGGTGTTGCGCCGGGGTGTCGCCCGCGAGCCTTCGGGGTGAAAAGAGCTTACGTGCGCAACAAATCGGTACCCGTGCTTCGACACGGTCTCGATGTACTGAACACTTGAGTGCTGTGCCAAAGTGCGCCGCAAATCGGAAATGACTCGCGCCAGCGTAACGTCTTCGACGAATGTGTCCGGCCAAAGCGCGGCGTGAATCTGCTCTTTGCGAACCAAGCTTCCGGCATTCTCGACCAGCAGAATCAGGGCGTCGAGTGTTTTTGGCGGGACTGCAACAGTTGCGCCCGTAAAGGAAAGTTGCCGGTTCGTTGGATCGAGTGAAAACCGGTCAAATTCATATACGTTCCCCAGAGTCGCCATGCCGGACTATGCCCTCATAAAACGCTCAAGAAAACAGAAACCAAATCACAAGCCTATTTCAGTCAACTCGCCTTATCTTACTTGTGCGGGGTTGCCGTTGAACTCAGAACACAGCGCGAACACACAGCTCTTCCAAACAGCCCAGCTTTTGCTTTCGCTTTATGAATTGCGGCGAGAAACGAAACTGCGCGAGGCACGGCAGTGGTTCCTGTCCTCATTCCGTCCCGAAACTCCCACAGATTTCTTTCGCCTCTGCCCGCCAGGGTCGGAAACAGAGACGTACTTTCGGATGGTCTCCAGCTACTGGGAACTCGCAGCTTCCTTCGTAACGGCAGGCATCGTCGATCAGGATCTGTTTATCCACAACAATGCCGAACTGCTCCAGGTCTGGGAGCGCATTCGCTGTCTCGTTCCTGCCTGGCGAGAAGCCTGGAACAATCCTTTGGCGGTCAAAAACCTGGAGGAGGTCGCCAAAAGAACGGCGGCCTATATGAACCAGGCACACCCGCTAGCCCATGAAACGTTCATTTCCAAGATGCAGTAGCTGCAACCCAATATGAAAACGGCACATACACCAAGACAACCAGAAGCTTCGCCTCAAAGGCGCGCAGCAATCATATGCGCCCTAGTAACGATTCCGATGTGCATGACTGCTCAACAGGGTGCGCAGCGGAGGTCGGATCACGCCCGCCACTATCACGTAACTGAGCTTAAGCCGCCGCCCGGTTGGACGTTCAGCCAAGCCAACACAATTAGTGCTACCGGCGTCATCAGTGGGCTCGCCGCTCCAACTCCGACTAGCACTCAAAGCGCAGTGGTGTGGAACCACGGCAAGCTGGCGGTCCTCGGCACCTTGGGCGGGATCAATAGCGGAGGTTTCGGAGCGATCGAACAGCGAGGCGAAATCTTGACTGTCGGCCAAGCTGAGTCTGCCGACGCTGACCCGAACGACGAAAACTTCTGCTTCTACGGCACTCACGAAAAATGCCTTCCCGTGCTATGGAACGGCAGTACGGTCACACAACTTCCCACATTAGGAGGGACCAACGGAAGTTCTGGGCCTATCAACGCGAAGGGCGAGGTGGCGGGAACTGCCGAAACAGCCTTCCGCGACCCTGCTTGCCCCGGTATCGTAGCCGTGAATGGAACCGGCCCGCAGGTTTTGGACTACAAAGGTGTCATCTGGGATCTCAATCGCAATCAGACGCGAACGTTAGAGCCTTTGGCTGGCGACACCGTCAGTATCGCCCTGTGGATCAATGATGAAGGCGAGGCAGTCGGAATATCGGGAACTTGCGCCAACACAGTTATTCCGCCAATCGCCTATGGCCCACATTCCGTCCTTTGGGACAGGCGCGGCATACCGCACGATCTAGGTAACCTGGGCAGCGCCACCGCCAACGCAGCACTGTCGATTAATAACCGGGGTGACGTGGTTGGCGCTTCCTCAACCACTGGCGCGAGCAATGCCTTTGACGGGAGTTTTGCGTTCCTCTGGATTCGCGAACAGGACATACGTTCTCTTGGCGCTTTGCCTGGCGATGTTGCGAGTGCCGCCCAAGGAATCAACGACAAAGGCGAGATCACCGGCCTTTCCGTTGATCCTCAGGGAAATCCGCGGGCGGTGCTGTGGCGTCAGGGGTTAATAGCCGACCTGAACGAACTCACGGTTGAAGATTCGCCCTTAAGCATCCTGCTTGATGCGTACAGCACCAATGACGCCGGTGAGGTCGTCGGGTTCGGCGTGACCACGCTCGGAGATATTCACGGTTTTCTGCTAACACCGTGCGACCGGTCCGACGAAGCTTGGAATCCGGAGATGCACCGGAACCGTCAGGCGACGCTTCCTCCATACCTCCGTGACATCGTGCGTGCCCGCCTGGGCATGCATCACCAATAACGAAAAGGAGCAAAGATGAAACCGAGAAACTATTTGCGCAAAGCGGCTTATTTCTTTTCCACGGTCTGTGTGTGTGCCGTCGTCCCCGCGCCGGCAGCCACCGTACCGTTTAGCTTCAATGTGATTTACGACGCATTCCTCGGCAGTCCTCCTGGCCCGGATAATCTCACTGTTCCGACCACAGCCAGCGGCTCCGGAGTCTTTTCGCCATTCGGAAATGGAAATTACTCAGAGACCGGAGCCGTGACCTTTGCAACATTCACATCAGGTGACTTTGGTCCTGCTCTTGTGAACCTTACGTTCGCCGCTTCCTTCAATGGGGGAGCCGACACATTCAACGGGACAGACGTTCACAAACATGATGCCGCAGGCAACATCATAAGTGAAACTATGACTATCCTCGGAGGCACTGGTATTTTCAGCGGTGCAACTGGTTTTGCGGTGCCGAATACTGTGGGACTCGCGTCTTCCGGCAACTCGTCACCCAATTATTTTGCGACCCTTGAAACTTCCGGTACCGGCCAAATCACCGCTCCAGGATTGAATGCAGTACCCGAACCCGCCACATCGGCCCTCCTCAGTAGCGGGCTCGCGGCCCTGGCAGGAGTGGCTGCCATGTGCCGGAAGAGATGTCAGAGCCTCATTCCATAAACGGGCCTGAAGCCAGTCGACAAAGAAGCTGGTTTTCGGGGTATGGACATAAGGCGCAGCGGCGTAGTTGAACTGCGCCACCATGTTTCGAGTCGTGTCGGATTCGATCGGTATCACTCCCAGCCGCACTCGGAATGCGGCGTCATGGAGAATGCGCCGACACCTGAGCAGTGGGTCCGGATCATTTCCACCATGGTCGGCCATCCTTCTATTACAACGGCGAACACGCCCGGGGCCGCCCGATTGACGGTTTGCCCGTCATCCTGGCACAACGCAGACACAATTGCACCAGGCCGCTACTTAACGCTGGCCGACTATTTGCGATCGGCATTTAATTGAGTTTTGTCGAGTGATGGAAAGTCACGCCAAGCTGACATAGCGGCAGATAATCCGACTATAACTGTCAGATCTTTCGGAATGAAATCGGGCACCAACGCGTAAACCGTGAGCCGGGCGTGCCCTTCAAGTACTACTAAGGTCGAATTCGCTTCGGTACCAACAACGATCAACTCCGGGGACTTTGCACCATTTCTTAACGCTTCGGCCATATCCAGAAAGTGATGCGTACTCATGCCGAAGACCGTTGCACCCTTTCTGATGCGAATAGCGGCATCAGACGGTAGGCGCGAACCTCCTGAAAGCTCATTCCAATAGGAGTAGTCAATGTATCGGACTTGCATCAGCTCAAGGCTGCTTATGGCAAACCTGGCCCAAGCCACATCTTTCGGGAAGCCTTCGAACATGCCCTCGTTTCTTTGGTAGCCACGAAATTCGCTTAAGACTTTCGCTCGGATCGAACATTGCTCAGCGCTCTGCAAATCAGGTCGTTCGAGTAGGCTCACAGGCCAGCCATTTTGCTGTAGTAAATCGCAAATAGCTCCACCGAATCGATCGGATCTGATCTCGTGCTTTAGGAAGTGTGCAACAACATAATCCTCGCTAAGAGCGTCAATGAAACGCACCAACAAAGTATCTCAAGACAGACGCTGCACCAAAGGTGATCTTCGCGGGCTACGAGTGCAAAGCCAAGGTAGGGCTTACCGTCGAAATTGCGAACGGATGGTCGGCAATCCGTCAATTGAAGCTTGAATCGGCCAAGCCGGCAAGCAATGTCCATGTAGCGCGTCATTCTGCTCTCTATGTGGAAACTACACACCGTATTCGTAAACCCTTTCAGACCACAGCGGATCTAACCGAAACGGATGTCTTTTAGGGGCCTTGAGATTTCAAGGTTTTGCGTGGCGATCCCACGGCTCTGAATCAACAAAAATATTGATCCGGTACGCGCCATCTGAACACTAAACCGTAGATTTTGCGTCTCTGCGCGCAACAGGAGGCATATGCAAACACGACGGATGCTGGCGTTTGGATTCTTTCTCACCGTGGCGGCGTCGTCAACGCAGGGCATCGCCCCGGGCCAATCGCAAACCACAGCCCCACCGCGCGCCACCACTGCGGTACCACCACCGCCGGCGGAATCGCTGCCGCGGCCCGACTTCCATTTCAAAGGCGAAGTCGGCCGCACGTACCTGGATTCCGATCCACCAACGTTTCCTCAGATCATGAGACCACCCAAAGGCGCGCCTAACGTCCTATTAATTCTTCTCGATGACGTAGGCTTCGGCCAGTTCAGCGTAACCGGCGGCGGTGTCCCCTCTCCCAATATGGAGAAGCTCGCCAAACAGGGTCTGCTCTATACCCGCTTTCACACCACGGCTCTCTGTTCGCCGACGCGCGCAGCCCTGCTCACCGGCCGCGACCACCACATGGCCGGTACAGGAGTCATCACTGAATTGGCGACTGGTTACGACGGCTACACCGGCATCATTCCCAAGAGCGCTGGGACAGTAGCCGAAATCCTCAAACAATACGGCTATGCAACCGCGTGGATCGGCAAGAACCACAACACGCCTGCATGGGAAACCAGCGAAGATGGCCCGTTCGACCACTGGCCCAGCGGACTTGGATTCGATTATTTCTATGGCTTCAATTCAGGTGATACGAGCCAGTTTGAGCCGGTCCTCTTCGAGAACCACAACCTGGTGCCCCGCTCGACCGATCCGAATTACCATATCTCTCACGATCTGGCGAACCATGCCATCGCCTGGATGCAGCGAGAAAAGGAGATCGATCCGGACAGGCCGTTCTTCCTGTACGTCGCGCCCTCGGCAACGCACGCCCCGCACATGGCGCCAAAGGAATGGATCGACAAGTTCAAAGGCCAGTTCGATATGGGTTGGGACCGCTATCGCGAGATGACGCTGGAAAGACAGAAAAAGCTGGGCGTTGTTCCTGCGGACACTAAGCTGACCCCGCGGCCTCCAAGTCTGCCTGCGTGGGATGGCCTCAACGCCGATCAGAAACGGCTCTACGCCCGCATGATGGAAATCTTCGCGGGTTTTGGCGCACAGATCGACTATGAAGTGGGGCGGGTGCTGGATGCGGTAGCGGCGCTTCCTGATGCGGACAACACGCTCGTCATCTATATAGTCGGCGACAACGGTTCTTCGGCTGAAGGAGGTCTCGACGGTGAAACGAACGAGATTGCGTCTTTCAACGGTGTCTTCGAAGACTGGCAGAGTGCCCTGAAGCACATCGATGAACTTGGCGGCCCGAAGTATTACAACCACTTTCCCGCAGCCTGGGCTTGGGCGATGGATTCGCCGTTGCAATGGACCAAGCAGGTTGCATCGCACTTCGGCGGGACACGGAACCCGCTGATTATCTCCTGGCCCTCAAAGATTACAGACAAAGGCACTATCCGCACTCAGTTTCATCACGTGATAGACATCATGCCGACCATTCTGGAGGTGGCCAACATTCCCGCGCCGAACACGTTAAACGGCACTCCGCAAAAGCCAATTGAAGGCGTAAGTATGGCCTACAGCTTCAACGATGCGAAGGCACCCGATCGCAGGAAATCCCAGATCTTCGAGCTGGTGTCGAACCGCGGCATGTACAACGACGGCTGGATGGCCTCGTCCATTGCGTTCGTTCCATGGAAGGCATTTCGAAAGGCCTATGACCCCGACAAGGCGAAGTGGGAGCTCTACAACATCACCGAGGACTTTTCGCAGGCGGATGATCTCGCTCAAAAATATCCGGAGAAGCTGCAGGCGCTCAAAGACCTGTGGTGGGCCGAAGCTGCTCGTGAGAACATTCTGCCGCTCGACTGGCGCTCGGTAGAGAGATTGTCGGAGCAGATCACGGGAAGACCAAGCCTTGCCGCGGGCGGTAACATCTTTGTGTACGACACTCCGTTGGTAGCTTTGCCCGAAGGCTCAGCGCCCGATCTGAAGAATAAGTCGTTCACCATCACCGCCGAAGCAGAGATTCCTGCGAATGGGGGCGATGGAATGATCTTTACGCAGGGCGGCATCACTGCCGGTTGGGGCTTCTATTTGCATAAGGGCAAGCTGGTCGGCCTGCATAACTATATAGGCCTGGAACGCTACCGCGTTGTGTCCACTGGCAACGTCCCGGTCGGAAAGGTCACGCTGACGTTCGATTTCAAATACGACGGCGGGGGAATGGGCAAGGGCGGGACGATCACCCTTCTTGCCAATGGCAAGAAAATCGGCGAGGGTCGCGCTGAAAAAACCGCCGGATACAAGTACTCGCTGTATGAAGGGCAGGATATCGGCGAAGATAGCGGCTCACCGGTGGACTTCAGCTATACACCGCCTTTCAAATTCAACGGCAAGCTGGACAAGGTCGCAGTCGAGCTGAAAGAACAAAGTACAGTAGCCGAGCTTCGCAAGACTGACGCTGCGCCTGCAGACAAAAACGAGAAGACGAGATGAACACGAAAAAGCGTTGCCCTGCACTTGTCGCGGCCTTTCTTATCGCCTCTTCCGCAATCGCGCAAGGAGTGCTGCCCAAGCCCGAGGATGCGTTCAAGGACGCCAAGATAGGGCGTACGTTCAAAGACTCGAAGCCGGGAACCATGACTCTCACCAAGGCTCCAGCCGGTGCCCCGAATGTTCTGATCATTCTGATCGACGACGCCGGATTCGGGCAGTGGGGCACATTTGGAGGGCAGGTCCCCACGCCAAATTTGGACCGCCTGGCGAAGATGGGTCTGCGCTATACACGCTTCCATACGACTGCACTCTGTTCTCCAACCCGAGCAGCCCTGCTCACCGGCCGGAATCATCACTCCGCTGCTACTGGAGTTATCACAGAAGTTGGAGATGGCTATCCGGGATACAGCGGGCAGATTCCTAAAACCGATGCCATGTTCGCCGAAGTCCTGCGGCAGAACGGCTATAGCACGGCATTCATCGGCAAAGACCATAACATCGCCGACTGGGAAACGAGCATTTCCGGTCCTTACGACCGCTGGCCCAGCCGGCAAGGCTTCGATTACTTCTACGGCTTCATTGGCGGCGAAATGGACCAATGGAATCCAACTGTCTATCGCGGGACGGTACCGGTTTCTATGCAGATCCCCAAAGGGCAAAGAGGGCCACTACACGCTGAATGATTCACTTGCAGACGAAACCATCCGGTACATCCATCAGGAGAAGTCCGTTACCCCCAATCGGCCTTTCTTTGTCTACTATGCCCCGGGCGCGACCCATGCTCCGCATCATGTGCCGAAGGAATGGGTCGATAAGTTCAAAGGCCAGTTCGACCAGGGATGGGACAAGTATCGCGAAGAAACGTATCAGCGCCAGCTCAACATGGGCATCATTCCGCCGGATACGAAGCTGACACCGGCCTAAGGAGATTCCGGCCTGGGATTCGCTATCGGCTCACCAGAAACGCATCGAGGCTCGCATGATGGAAATCTTCGCTGCCTACACGGCACAGACCGATTACGAGGTCGGGCGCGTGCTCGATGTTCTGGAAGAAATCGACCAGATGCACAACACGCTCACCATCTGGGAGATCGGTGACAACGGCGGCTCGATGGAAGGCACCCTGAACGGTTGCTTCAATGAATTCCATGAGGCCAATGGTGCAGATGAAAGTACCGACTTCCTGCTGCAGCACCTGGATGAACTAGGCGGGCCCAAATCTAATAGCCACTATCCCGTCGGCTGGGCCTGGGCCATGAACACGCCGTTCCAATGGGGCAAGCAGGTGGCGTCACACTTCGGTGGTACCCGGAACCCGCTCGTAATTGCATGGCCGGACCGCATCAAAGATGCCGGCGGTGTCCGTACGCAATTCCACCACGTCATTGATATCTCCCCGACTGTCCTGGAAGCGGCGCACCTTCCCCAACCCGTTGAAGTGAACGGCGTGAAGCAGAAGCCCATCGAAGGCATAAGTATGGTGTACAGCTTTGATGACCCGAAAGCTACGGGCACACGGCATGTCCAGTATTTCGAAATGTTCGGTAACCGGGCCATTTATAAAGATGGCTGGATCACTACTGCCCGGCATGGGATTCCGTGGATAGTGCTTGGCGGTGCGACAGGCGACTTCGACCACGATAAATGGGAGCTGTACGACCTGGCGAACGACTTCAGTGAGGCGAACGATCTTTCTGCCAAGGATCCGCAAAAGCTGAAAGAGCTGCAGAACGACTTCTGGATTGAAGCGAAAAAATACAATGTCCTCCCCCTTGATGACCGTTTTGCGGAGCGCCTGGATCCGCATCTGCGTCCCAGCCTGATTGCCGGAAGAACGGACTTCTCTTACTACGCCGGAGCTATCGCCGTCCCGGAGAGCTCGGCTGCGGACACCAAGAACACATCGCACACTATCACTGCGACGATTGACGTCCCACAGAGCGGAGCCGATGGTGTGCTTGTGGCCGAAGGCGGAGTAGCTGGTGGGTATGCCCTCTACATCAAGGATGGAAAACCCATCTATGAGTACAACTACGTCGGGCAGACGCATACGAAAATAGCGAGCTCGAAACCGTTGTCGCCGGGTGCGGCTACTATTCGCGTCGATTTCAGGTATGATGGCGGCGGCCTCGGAAAAGGAGGCACTGTCACGCTCTTTATCAATGAGGAGAAAGTTGGTGAAGGACGGATCGAAAAAACCGAGCTTGCGCGCTTCGGGACCGAAAACTTTGACATCGGCATGGATAACGGTTCGCCAGTGAGCGACGATTACCAACCGCCATTTGCATTCGACGGGACCATCAAGAAGCTGGAAATCAATATCCGGCCTTCGAACCTCAAAGCGAGCGATAGGCAAAAGATCCGGGAGGCGGAACTTCGATCGGCGATAGCTATCGAGTAAGGCAGAATCCGAGATGTATTCGGCATCTTGCACGCCCAGCAAACCTTCCAGCAACTCAAGCACAGCAAATAGGTGCTGCGTAGAACGTCTGGAGATAACTGCAACGGAATCGAATTACTGCTATGATTAAGAAGCCTCCCGTTCCATTCGTCCTTCGTTAAGTGAGTCTACTCACTTTCCTCAAATTCTGTAGGCCTCAGCAAAGTTGAATCTTTGGATTGTTGGCTTAAGGGCGTCGTTCCGGCACTCGGCGTACGTCCTTTTGCAACTATGAAACTATTCAATGAACTACCTCTGTCGCCATCTATTCAGGTCAATCTCAAGCGGAACTGCTTGACTGAACCGACGCCGGTGCAAGCCCAAGCGATCCCGCCGGCCCTGACCGGCGCCGATGTGATCGCCACTGCCCAGACAGGCACAGGCAAGACCCTGGCCTTCTTACTTCCCGTTATCGAAAGGCTGCTGAAAGACTCCGGCCCGGAGCCAAAAGCCGCCGGTGCAACGCCGATACGGGGCCTAGTCCTGAGCCCGACGCGAGAACTGGCCATTCAAATTTCGGATGCTTTCGCGAAGCTGTCTCTGAATACTCGTTTGCGCGCGGCTGTGGCCGTGGGCGGTCTGAGTGAACGGACGCAGCTAAACGCGATACAGCGAGGCGCAGAACTGGTAATTGCAACACCAGGGCGGCTCCAAGACTTTCTCGATCGCAAATTGGTGAGGCTCAGCGGGGTCGAAGTGCTGGTTCTGGATGAAGCAGACCGCATGCTCGATATGGGTTTCCTTCCGGCTATCGAACGAATTTTATCGGCGTTGCCAACCGCGCGCCAGAGCCTTTTCTTTTCCGCCACGATTAAGAAGGATGCCGAGCGCCTGATTGCACGTCACTCTAAGGACCCGGTCCGCATTTTCGTCAACGGAGCGAAGATGACTACACCTGATCAGATTGACTTGCACGTCTACGAGGTGCAGGATCACGTGAAACTTTCCTTGCTGCGTCATATGCTGGGCCAGAACGACGGCTCATTTCTGGTGTTCGCGCGAACAAAACACGGGACCGACCGACTGGCGAAGCGGCTGTCGGGGCTGGGCTTGCCAGCTGTAGCAATGCACGGCGACCGGACACAGAACCAGCGGAATCAAGCGTTGACGGGCTTTCGCAATGGTCGGTACAGAGTTTTGGTCGCGACTGACGTTGCAGCTCGCGGCATTCACATCGACGGCGTGGCCCACGTCGTGAACTATGATCTTCCGCAAGCGCCGACGGATTTCATCCATCGTGTAGGGCGCACCGGGCGTGCCGGCCAAAGAGGCGCTGCATCCACCTTCAGTATGAAATCAGAGCGAGGTGAGGTGCGACGGATCGAGCTGGAATGCAAGGTGTTGCTCGAGCGGCGGACGGTAGCTGCCGAAATTGTGCGGGAAGCGAACGAGTCGGCCCAAGGGAAAATACATGCCGATAGCGCTGCTCCGAACAAGCATGTTCATCGCTCGTTTACCGGTAATCGTGGCGCCAAACAGAACGTGGGTACGCGCCCGAAACGCGGTCGTCGCAGACGCTAATACGTCAGTGCGAAACAGGAAGATTGCCTTCGCGAAGGGCTACACTGCATCCGGGTAGATCGCGAGTAACGGCCATGTATTTAGGAATGTTTCCGAGCCGTCGGCAACCCTGAAAATGAGGTCACGAACGGCTCGCTGGCTTCGGATCGGATGTCCGATAACTCGAACCTCCATGTGATGTCTGTCAAGTGAACTTCAGCCTTTTACAAATTAGTCGTTTCAACCGCTGCCTTCCATCTAGGTCAGCCGTTGAAAACGCGCGATGCCATCAACCGACCGGGCCGCTGTAAAACTGCCTAGTCTGCGGGAGAGCATGCGTTGGAGTCGTTTCTGCGAGGTGCTGTGAAGGACCGTGATTTTCGCCGACTGACGCCATAACGGAACCGTCCGCTACCGTGCCAGCCCCATGCGCAAGGCCTTGGCCACGGCCTCGCTCTTCGAATGCACCTGGAGCTTATCGTAAATGTTCCGGATGTGGAAGCCTACGGTATTCACGCTCACACGAAGTTGGGTGGCTGCGGTCCGATAGTTGTGCCCGTCGATAAGGAGCTTCAGTAACCGCAGCTCATGTGGCGTCAAATCGTGTCCGGTCGCCGACGGCTGAAATCGGCGAAACAGTTCGACCACTTTGCGAGCCACGTCCGGCGACATCGGGGCGCCACCCTCGATGACATCCTGTATGGCCTCCATCAGCCGGGCGGCAGGCGTCTTCTTCAGCAGATACCCGCGCGCCCCCGCGCACAGAGCGTTGAAGATACGTTCATCGTCCTCATAAACAGTAAGTACGACCACCGGGAGCCCGGGGAAGTCCCGCTTCAAGATCCGAATGCCTTCGATGCCCGACATACCTGGAAGGCCGATGTCCACCAGCAGCACGTCTGGCGGACGGGCGCGAATGCCTGCCAAACCCTCCTCCATGGTGCGGTATGTGCCAGTGCACGAAAATCCCTGCGCGCCGCCGATCAACAGTGCCAGACCGGCGCGGACATCCTCCAGGTCCTCAATAATCGCGGTGCGGATCATCCAGCTTTCAGAGTATCTGCCCGACCGCGCCGGCGGACCACCTGTTTATGTAGGTCCCGAAGGTCTCAACGTGCATCCAAGGGGATGCGGAGTTCGACACGCGCGCCTCGCCCCGCCGCCGAATCGATGCGTAAGGTGCCGCCGAGCCGCTCCGCCCGTCGCGCCATATTGTCCAGCCCGTTTCCCTTCCTCGGAGCCTGTGGGTCGAACCCGTGTCCGTTGTCGGCGACCTCCAAGGTAACGTAGCGGGAATCCACGGACAACACTGTCGCGCACCTTTGGCAATTCGAGTGGCGCAATGCGTTGTTCAGCGCCTCCTTTAGTAACAGGAACAGATCGCGGCGCAGCTCATGGCCAATTGCGGCGCCTGAGTCGACCCCTTTCGTGTCAAACGATATCGGGATGCCGGTGCCCGCCGAAAGATCGCTTACGTAGCGCCGAATACGCGTCGCGAGATCGGTGACCCGGTCGAATTTCGGGTTGACGGCCCATACGATGTCGCTCATCGAGTCGATCGCCTCGCGCGACACTTCGCCGATCCTTCTCAGCGGCTGCGAAATCGCTTCAGTGCCATGCTCCATTTCCCGAGCCGCGACGTCGCTCCAGATAGCAATGCGCGACAGGCTGGAGCCGATATCGTCGTGCAGGTCGGTCGCGATCCGTGTGCGCAGCCGTTCGCGCTCCAAGGCTGTGCGCATACGGTAGCGGAAAAGTAAGTAGATGGTAGCAGCCACCAGCGACACGAGCAGCAACCGGAACCACCAGCTCAACCAGAATGGCGGCGGTATCCGGAATGTGACCGATGCCAACCCACCTGACTCTTCCGCGCGCGCCAGGAAACGATAAGACCCAGGCGCCAGGCTCGCGAAATTGACCGATCGCGCCGCCGACCACGTGCTCCATTCCGGCGATCCCGCACCTTCCAGCCTGTACTGGTAGCGGCGCTCCCCACTGCCCCCGAACCGCGGCGCGGCGAACGTGAATTCGATCTGGTCCTCGCCTGGTTTCAGCACCAGTCCAGCGATGGTCGTTACACCTGCCGCGCCCAAGGACCTGTCGATACCACGCACGCGAATGGAGGTGATCCGTGCAGTTGCTGGCGGAACCTTCTGGATAGGCGCAGTGGGAACGAACCTGATGGCGCCATGCCGGACTCCGAACCAGATGCGACCTTCGCGGTCGCAGTAGGCCGCCTGAACCACGCTCGAAGGGAATCCGTCTGAGGTCGAGAGATGTTGGATACGCCTCCCGCCCGGATCAATGCGGTCCACTCCGAAACTGGTCCCGACATAGATGCGGCCCTGACGATCGCTGGTCAGACTCTGAATCGTGAGACTTGCCAATCCCTCCGCCGGTGTATACCGGACGAACGCGGGCCGCGCTGCCGTGGGATCGTCCAGCCTCCACAGACCGGTGGAAGAGCCGAACCACAGCCTCCCGTTGACGTCCCGATGCGCCGTTCGAATGCGGCCGCCCGGCCACCCCGCTGCTGGATCGAAGTACACGAAGCCTCCGCCGCTCCTCTGCCTGGCGATTCCCTGGCTCTCGAATCCCAGCCACAACACGCCGCTGCGATCCTCGACGAAGGCCGACGGAAGATTGCCGCCCAGAGGCGGCAATCCATTGCCGCCGCCGAAATATTCCATCTTCGCCTCCGCTCGCCTCCAGCGGCCGAGCGTGTTGGTGATTCTCGAACTCGTGCTCCACCACACGTCCCCACGGGAGTCCTCGTACAGCCGGAACACATTGTGGCCGTCGCGCCCGCCCGGACACACGTACAGATCTGGGACTCGGGAGAGCGGTTCGCGCCCTGATCCCCGGTAGCGCAGGAGGCCATCTCCTGTGCCCAGCCACCAATCACCGGATCGGTCTTGTATGGCCACTTGTTCCAGACCCCTTCCGAATGTCCGCACGCCAGGGGGCAGTGCCGGCCGGATGGGGACGAACCCGCGCCCGTCGAACCGATTTAATAAAATTGCTGACTCCGACCGTGTTACCGCGTAGAGCGTTCCTTGCAAGTCTTCGAAAAATCCGGCAACCGGCGCGGTAAGCCCGTCCTCCTCGCCGAACTGCACCACGTCCTCGCGAGACATTTTCATTGCGCCCTCGTCGCCGGAGCCGAACCAGAGATTGCCGTCGATATCTTCGGCCAGCGATTCGACGTTGTCATCGCTAAGCCCTTGCTGCCGAGTCAGACGCGAGAAACGCAACCGGCCATCAGGTGAGGGCGCCGCATAGGCGACCCCCTCCAGCGTTGCCACCCAGAGGCGGCCGCTTGAATCGCGGAGCACCGACTGCGTATAGGGACTCGGGAGGCCGTCCTTCAGCCCGTAACAGTGCTCCGCCGGACTTCTGCCCGGACGGGGCGTGCGAAGCAAATGACAGAGACCTTCCTCCGTTCCCGCCCAGATGGTTCCGTCAAAATCGGGGAGCAAGGCGGCAACAACGTACGACGCGAAGCCGTGACGCGGCGTCCACCGATTTACGCGGCCATCTTTGCCGAGCCTGCCGATACCGGCGAAACCACCGAACCATAGGTTCCCCTCAACGTCCTCCGTGATCACCGCGACTGGCGGTTGGCTCCACGATTCGGGCAGTAGTCCAGTATCCACTCGCGAGAGCTTTCGCGATCCCGCCCGTATTCGATACAATCCCGCTTCCGTGCCGGCCCACACCGTGCCGTCTGCGGATTCATGAACGGCCAGGACGGTCCGTGACGGGGCATCGCCGCCTGGATAGTAAACCTCGCGCTGTCCGCCCGCAGCCCCGGGCAGCCGGACCAGGCCGCCGTTGGTAGCAACCCAATAATCGCCCGAGCGCGACTCCAGCAGATCCCACACTGTCTGGCCGGGCAGGCCTTCGGCCGCGCTGAACTTCGCGAACTGGTGCCCATCGAAACGTGACAGTCCTTCCCCCGTGCAGAACCAGAGAAACCCATGGCTGTCCCGGACGATCTTGTGGATGCTATTGCCCGACAGGCCTTGTGCGACGGTCAGGACCTGAATCGGGAGACGCTCCGCCGAAAGCCTCACGCAGACCAGAAGGGCAACTCCAAAGGCCAACCCGCTTCGCCACACAACCACTCGATTCTAATCTCAAACCTACTCGAATATGTGGGGACATCGCGGCGGATTCACCTTAATGTGGAAACCTACCAAGGTTAGGCATTCGCTGCCGGTTGTTAGCGATTAGACAGAAACCTCATAGAAGGAGCCTGCATGCGGAAAATACTGTGGCTAACTATTGCCTTTTCGTCGTGCGCCTTCGCCGAGGACGTGATTCTGCAGGTAAAGCACAGTGGGAAGTGCGCGCAAGTTAATGGAGCTTCCCAAGCAAATGGCGCCAACATTACTCAGTGGGATTGCCTTCGCCAACTCAACGTGCAATGGGAAAAGGTTTCGATTGGCGGTCCGTATTTCCTGCTCTATGCCGCGCACACAACGGTCGGGAAAGAGCCTGGAAAGTGTGCCCAGGTTGACGGCCGTTCCCACGCTAATGGAGCGAACGTCAGCCAATGGGACTGCCTGAGCCAGGACAACGTCAAATGGAGCACCCGTCCGGCCGGTGATGGTTATGTCTTCCTTGTTAACAAAGAAAGTGGTAAGTGCATGCAAGTTGACGGGATGTCCAAGGCGAACGGCGCGAATATCAGCCAGTGGGACTGCGTCAACCAGGACAACGTCAAATGGAAGATTGAGCGTGTTCCCCATGGGTTGATTCCGTTTGACAAAGGATCCGCAGGTCGCCCAGCCAAAAACTAAAGAACTCGGTTTGCGGGCCCGAGTTTGACTGCCGGCTTAATAGTGTGTCAAGCGGGTTGGTCCTGGAGGAGCCAACGCCCTCCCAACAGCCTTGAGTGGCGGTCGGGACCTGAATCGGGAGACGCTCCGCCAAAACCATCGTGCACGCCAGAAGGGCAACTCCAAAGGCCCCGCGATTCTAATCTCAAACCTACCCGAATATGTGGGGACATCGCGGCGGATTCGCCTTAATGTGGAACCTAACAACGTTAGGCATTCGGTTATCAGCTGGAGGGATGGCATGCGTTGCTGCTCGCTCATTGCCTTATGCGGCGACTCACCACCGCTAGGAGTCCACCAATCATCCGTTAGTTGAAAAGCATAGCTTGAGGTTCAACTTATGAAAGTCAAAGTAATTCTGGGCGGCGAAGCCGTAAATATTCCGAAAACCAACCTCGGATTGGGGGTTGCCATAATCCGGGTTTGGGTGGACGGGAAAGGATTTACCAGTGCGTCCAATAGTCTGGGAGCGCTGGGCTATATTCTACTGGAGACCAGCGATCAGGATATCGGACCGGTGGACGCGGACCGTCAACGGACCTTCCGTAACCTGCACGGCAGCATCGTCCATTGGACTATTAAATCCAATGTCTTTGTCAAGGATGGAGGGATCGCGGATATCACCATGGCGGTTCCGGTCGAGCAGGACGGGAACGTGCAGGAAAGGTTGATCCGATTCGTTGCAACGAATTGCCGTGGTGTCGCGCTCACTAGCAACGCGCTTGATTTTTCCTGTGAAATGTTGCAGGAGGCTGATCCCGCTCTCGCGTCCGCAACGGAAGATTTTCTTTCCGAAGATGAGCTGACGGCCGCAGTCGACGCGATTCCCCCGGACCAAGTACCCGCCTAAGCTCCGCCGTCGAACCGGACATCATTGTTTGCTCAGACGTCAGGGTTGACGAATTCGATCGCGAAGGAGGCAAGGAATGTCATCTCGGTTAGTGCCCTACCAGGAAGGAATGAAAGTCGGCTTCGGCTATGACTTGGTGAACGGAAAGCCTCTCAGTTTTCCAGCGGTCGAGGGTAAGATATCTGCGATTCAAGGCGCGGGTGGCCAGCTCGTTGAATCGCACTTGATTAAAATCAACGATCTTGACTCCCTTCATCAGGCTCTCGGGGTGAACGTAGATGCGGGTGGCAGTTATTTCGGCGCCAGCGTCGATGTGAAGGTCAACTATGCAAAGGAGTGCAACGTCTCGCGCTTTTCGACGACACTCATGGTTGGTGTGACGGTAGTAGATGCATTTGAAAACTTCGACGCGCCTGTCCTGACTTCGGACGCCAATGAGTTGCTGATGGCGAAAAACAATGTGCGATTTCGGCAGCGGTTTGGCGACGTCTTTATCGATGGACTTCGCAAGGGTGGAGAGTACTTTGCGACGTTTGAGATTAATTGTGTTGATCAGTCGGTTCGGGAGGATATCGCTGTTCAGGTCGAGGCTTGTTTTAACGGTTTGGTTGCTTCGGGGCACCTAGACGTCGGGATCTCCAAGAGCAAATCCAGCACATCCTCCCACTGCGAAGTTCGCGTCCATGTCTATCAGAACGGCTCCGTAGACGATACTGACCAGAATTTGGAGGAAATACTCGCCAAGGCACATCATTTTCCCAAATCGGTCGCCAATGAACTTGCGGCTCCGTTTGCGGTTTCGCTCGCTGACTATACAGAACTTAAGCTACCCGATGACAAATTCGACTTCATTCAAATTCAGAACCAGCGTGATGTCCTCGCGGACCACGCGAGAAAGCGGTTTGCATTTCTGACGCTGCGTAATGACATCAGCTATATTCGCCAACATCCTGAAGATTTCGTAGACGCCGATCGGGAAAAACTTGCGGGTCAGTTCGCCAAGGTCACCGATGTAATCAATGTCATGGAGAAGGAAGCCAGTGCGTGTCTCAGAGACGCTAGCATATGTAAGTTCACAGAGTTCGATGTGTCCGATTTCCCTCTTCCTGACGCGAAACCCTCGGTGAGGTTGCCCGAAATTCCGGTGAAACCAGTGAAAGCTAACGACCCGCGACCTCATAACCTGGATTTCTCACCGATCCGATAGCCAGAGCGCTTTTCTGGGCACAAACATACTTGCGAGAACATAGCTCACCCTAATTTCTGTTACAGTTGCCGCCGCGACGGTGAATTGGACATGGGCTCGCCTACGCAAAGGTCAATCCGCTTCGCCACAGCCATTCGATTCTAATCTCAAACCTACGCGAATATGTGGGGACATCGCGGCGGATTCGCCTTAATGTGGAACCTCCACCGTTAGGCATTCGCTACCGGTTGTTAGCTGGAGGGATTGTATGAGTCGCTGCTTGCTAGCTCATTGCCCTATGCGGCGGCTCACCACCGCCAGGAGAAAGGCCGTGAATGATCTCCTTCTGATCCTGATTACGGCGCCCATGCTGATGCCTCGCCTTCTTCTGGCATCGGGTGGGCCTGACGTGCCGGTTGATCAGGCACGCGTGCTGCTGGAGGCGATTCACTGTGATGACACGCGCGCCGTGCAGGCGGCTCTGAAAGCGGGTGCCAATCCTAACACGCGTGATGAACTGGGCTCGACCGCACTGATGCACGCCAGTGCATACGCCTCCGTTGCGTGCATGCGATCTCTGATCGCGGCAGGCGCCGATGTCAATGCGGCAAGCGCGGCCGGATTTACTCCGCTCATGTGGTCCGCGTCAGATCCGGCGAAATTGCGTCTGCTGCTTTCGCACCACGCTAACGTGCAGGCCCGCTCGAAAGACGGCAACACGGCTTTGATTTTGGCGCGGCAGAACGGATTCACGGAAGCTGAGCCGGTCCTGCTCGCAGCCGGAGCGTCAGATGAGGACGGCATGGGTCGGATCAGCCGCTTGGCGCTGAGACAGAACCGCGATCTCTTCCTGCAGATCCGCACGCACGGCTTTGAGCCGATGCACGCTCTTAAGCTTTCTGGCCCTATGTTTAACGCTGTTTACGTGTCCGGCGGCGTGGTGGAACCGTTGCGCGCGATGCTGGATGCCGGCGTCGATCCGAACGTGTCCGTCTCCATCCGTACTCTCGAGCTTCCGGCACTGGCGTTCGCGGCGTATTTCCAGAACCTGGAGCAGCTACGCGAACTCCTCAATCGCGGCGCTAATCCGAACACGAAAGGATCGCGTGGGTTGACCCCTCTCATGGCTGCGTGTGTATCGGAGTTCCAGAATCCTGCCGTCATCGAAACGCTGCTGGCCAAGGGCGCCGACCTGGATGCTCGCGACGAATTGGGCCGCACTGCGTTGGATTGGGCTCTGCTGCAGGGGGAGACCGCAGTCGTGCAGAAACTTCGCGCCGCTGGAGCGCATACCATGGCGCCTCCCGTCCCTGCGCCCACCGCGATCGGCCTGCCACGATCCCCGCGCGCCGCCATTGAAAAAGCGTTAACGCTCCTTCAACCGGCCGGCTCGACATTCTTCAAACAGAGCGACGGGTGCATTTCCTGTCATCACAACTCGCTTCCCGGTATTGCCGTCACGCGTGCGTTGAATAAGGATCTTGCGGCGAATCGGGACTTGGCGTCGCACCATATCAGGGCTGCCATGGCAACATGGCGGCCCATGCAGGAGAACATGGCCGTGGGCGCAAGCTCGGTACCCGGATTGCTTGCCAATGTCTCCTTCGAAATGACCGCCATGGCGGAGCGGGGTTTCGCGCGCAACTTCGTTACCGATGCCGCGGCGCTTGCATTGCTGCGCTTGCAGCGCTCCGATGGAAGCTGGGCCATTGCCGATGTGCGTCCGCCGCTGGGCGGCGACATCCTGTGGACGGCGCTTACCATTCGCGCCCTTCAGGCGTACGCACCGCCCGCTCTGCGCGCCCAACGGGATGCGGCTATCCACCGCGCGACGAATTACCTGTTGGAAGTAGCACCTCGAACCACTCAGGATCAGGCGTTCATCCTCCTGGGCCTGCACTGGGCAGGAGGGCCGGCAAGCTCACTTGCCAAGCATCATCGCCAGCTTCTTGGGCTACAGCGGGAGGATGGCGGATGGGCGACGCTTCCCACTCTGTCGAGCGATGCTTATGCAACCGGCGAAGCTCTGTATGCCCTGGAACTTACCGGGACGAAAGCAGGTACCCCGAATTACCGTCTCGGCGTCGACTACCTGCTGAGAACGCAGTTGCCAGACGGTTCCTGGTTCGTGCGGTCGCGCGCCTTGTCCTTCCAGCCGTACCAGGAGACGGGCTTTCCGCACGATCGAAGCCAGTTCATCTCCGCCGCAGCCACTTCGTGGGCTGTGATTGCTTTGACAGCAGCGGTAGAACCGCCACTGAAAGGCAAAAACCCTCCCGTAGGTTTAACAGCAGCAAGCAATGAAACGTTAGCTGCTAAAAGAAAGGACATTAAACATGAGCAACCACCGTTCTGATGCTCAAGCGTCCAGAATCACGCTGGAGGCGAGACCTCAACCGATACTGCTCGTTGTCGATGCCATTCAGCTGAGAGGGTGGGCGGAATCGTCCTGTTTCAGATACCCAGCACTGCTCGTGGCTTTCTGGGCTTGTTTTGTCGGGACCGCGTTCGGCCAGACACCGGCGAAAATCGACTTCGGCCGGGACGTCCTGCCGATCTTGCGGCAAAACTGCTTCGGCTGTCATGGCCCCTCTCTGCAGATGAATGGGTTTCGACTTGACCGGAGAAGCTCGGTTTTTAAGAACGGCATACGGCGCGTGGTGCCGGGCAGCAGCGAAAACAGTTTTCTGTATCACCGGTTGATCGGAACAGCATACGGACTCCAAATGCCGCCGACCGGTCCGCTGCGCCCGGAGCAGATCGCAACCATAAAGGCGTGGATCGACCAAGGGGCCGAATGGCCCGATGCCCTGGCCAATGAAGCCGCTGTTCCTCCGCCGAATCCGAAAGCCCTCGTGATGATCGAGGCCTTGCGGCAGGGCGACCGTGCATCATTCCTGAAGAGTGTCGCAAAAGATCCGAAACTTCTAAACTGCCGGGGTCCGGAAGGCTCGACTCCCTTCATGTACGCCGTGCTCTATGGTGATACGGCGCTGCTGGAACAACTCCTGAAAAAAGGCACGAATCTGAACACCCGGAATGACACCGGCGCGACGGCACTCATGTGGGCGGCGGCCACCAATCTTGAAAAGACGCGCGTGCTGCTGGCGCATAATGCCGAAGTCAACGTGCTTTCCGACGATAAGCGAACGCCGCTGATGATTGCTGCGGGGCGGCCCGGCGGGGCTGCGACCGTTAAGCTGCTGCTCGATCACGGCGCGACTGTCAATCCGACTAAGAATCCGGCCACTGAGTCCTCGCCGCTCATCCAGGCGGCGCTGGCCGGGGATGCGGAACTCATGCGGATGCTAATGGATCGGGGCGCCGATGTTAAGAGCACTGGAGCGGCGGCTCTGGTCGTGGCCGTTACGATGCATTGCGGCAAGTGCGTGGACCTTCTGGTCAAGCAAGGTCTCGACAAATATGCTTATACTTCCACTCTGCTGCAAACCGCAATGTTTGCGGATGCGAGCACGATCCGCTTAATGCTAGATCACGGGGCCGATGTCAACGCGATGGATCCATTGGGCCATACGGCGCTGATGTATGCCGCGGTTTCCGATCTTCTCCCAGTGGAAACTGTGGAACTGCTGGTCGAACACCGTGCCGACGTGAACGCCAAGAGCCAGCACAGACAATCCGGCGACACGGGTTTACCCATACTTGATATCGCCAATTTTCATGGCAACACGCCGGTGACCGGCATCCTGATCAAAGCAGGAGCGGCTGGGGCGAGCCATCCTGTCACTTTGCACAAGCCGCAGCGCGCAGATACGATCCAAGCCGCGATTCAGAGGGGCCTTCCCCTGATTCAGCGGGCGGACGCCCAGTTCACTGCGAAGTCGGGCTGCATTTCGTGTCACAACAACAGCCTCGCTGCAATGGCGGTGGGGTCGGCCCGCCGGAGCGGATTCCGCGTAGACGAGCCGGTTTCAGCCCGGCAGGTGAGCACCAACGTAACCTACCTCGAGCAACACCGCCAGCCTTTGTACCAGGCTTTCTTTGCAGGGCAGGCAGGCGACGGGGCGGCTCTCGTGGACAGTTTCGCCCCGGGAGTCGTGGCGTATGTGCTGGTGGGACTCGAGGCGGAAGGCTATAAACCCGATCTGAACACAGACGCAGTCGCCATGTACCTCAAGAGCCGCCAAATGCCCGACGGCCATTGGGAGGGTCCCAGCGCCACTGACCGGCCGCCGCTGTGTTCCGACCGTATCGGACAGACAGTGCTCGCGATGCGTGGGCTCCAACTCTACGCGCCAAACGTGGACAAGCCGGAATACGAAAAATCTATCCGCCTGGCTGCTTCGTGGATCGAGCGGGTTGAGCCGAAGACAAACGAAGATCGGATTTGGCGGCTTCTTGGCTTGGCGTGGACGGCAAAAAACAAAGATTTGACGAGGAAAGCGATGCAGAACGTTCTGGTTCAGCAGCGATCTGACGGGGGTTGGTCCGATCTTCCGTCCATGGAAAGCAACGCCTATGTAAGTGGCAGAGCGTTAGTTGCGTTGCAGGCGGCGGGCCTCGACATCTCCAATCCTGCGTTCCAGAGAGGCACACAGTTCCTTCTGAATACACAAATGCCGGACGGCTCGTGGTACGTCAAGACGCGGGCACTGGCATTTCAGCCATACTTCGAGGGCGGCTTCCCATACGGAGCCGATCAATTCATTTCCGCCGCGGGAACGAGTTGGGCGGTCATGGCTCTCACACGGGCATCTCAATCTGTAACGAGCGGTACCGAATCACTGGCGCGGAACGAGACAAGATGAATGTGTACTCGGAGCGTGAGCCGGGGTTGAGAACGGTTGTATTTTCGCTCCCTCTGGTGGAATTTCTAGCAATGGATGAGCGGGCGGCGTGTGCCCAGCGCCAGGCCGAGGAGCACGCTCGCAAGCAGGCAGTCGAAAAACGCCGGCAGGAACTTCACAGATCGAAGGTTTTGCTCGCCGAAGCCGAGGTAGACCACCGCGTTATGCTCAACATGAACCTGCAGGCCTCCGAACATCGCATCATGGGAGGCCCGGAACGTATCATTGAGGCCCAAAAGATGGTGTAGGGACCGGGCATCCTGGCCCCGGATCAATTTTTCTCGCGTAAGCCCCCTGCTTAGCTATACTTTAGGTATCCTGCGGTATTTTTCCCATGAATAGTCGCTTCAAATGGACCATTGTTGCCAGCTCGACCTGCGTCGTGGTGTTGCTCCTCGTTGCCGCCAAGAGCGGAGGAGCTGTAGCAAATGACGATGTTTACGGGCACCTGAAGGTGTATACCGAAGTGCTCGAGCGCATCAAGCTGGAATATGTCGAGGAGCCCGACATGAAAAGCGTGACTTTGGGCGCGATCAACGGCCTCCTGGAATCTGTCGATCCCTTCGCAAGTTACCTGAATGCGGATCAGTACCGGCAGTACGAGCAGCGGCAGGATACGGCGAAGGCTGGTGTGGGCCTGATTTTGGCAAAGCGCTACGGTTATGTAGCGGTCGTGGATGTGCTGCCCGGGTCGCCAGCCGACAAGGCCAATATCAGCACCGGTGACCTGATTGAAAGTATTAGCAACGTCGCTACCCGAGACATGCCGCTGGCTTACGCAGAACAGTTGCTCCGAGGCGATCCGAAATCAACGGTGGATTTGAGCGTTCTGCGTTTGAAGAATCCAGATCCGCAGAAGGTCACTTTAACCAGGGCCGATACACCTTTGCCCGAGGTGGCGGCGAAACTGCTACCAAACGAGGTTGGTTACTTGCACGTGGCCAGCATTGCGGATAAGCGAGTGGACGAGACGAAGGAGAAATTACGGGCGCTGAAAAAGCAGGGTGCGAAGTATATCGTCCTCGATGTCCGCCACTGCTCGACGGGCGATCAGACGAACGGGATTCCGCTAGCGAACCTGTTCCTGGAGAAAGGCGAAATTACACATTTGCAAGGTCAGAAGACGAGCCGGGAAGACTTTAACGCGAAGCCGGAAGACGTCATCTGGACTGGGCCGCTGGTGGTCATCACGGACCGCGCTACTGCAGGAGGCGCCGAGATAACAGCCGCGGCACTCCAGGACGCCAAACGGGCGCAGGTGGTTGGCGAGCGAAGTTATGGTGATGCGAGCTTGCGCAAGACGATTCAAATGGACGACGGCGGGGCCGTAATTCTTTCGGTAGCGAAATACTATTCGCCTTCCGGCAAGGCGATTCAGGATGGCGGCGTTACTCCCACGGTGCAACTCGCGGAAAACGACAACTCACCCGAACTGGACCAGGATGGCAACCCGATTCCCGGCACCGCTCCCAAGGAAACGGAGGACAACCTGCTGAAGCAATCGATCGAACTAGTCACTGGTAAGACGACAGTTGCTCAACTGACGAACCAGACCGGCGGACTGATTTCGGGTGATGACCAACACCCGATCACTCAGAAGAGTCCGCAGCCGTAAGACAGGAGCAAGGAAGTGCCGTTATACGAATATCAGTGCGAAAAATGCGGTGAACTGTTCGAAGTAATGCAGAAGTTTTCGGATGAGCCACTAGCCATTCACGCGACGTGCGGCGGACCGGTGCACCGCTTGATTTCGGCCCCCGCCCTACAGTTCAAGGGCAGCGGATGGTACATCACCGATTACGCGAAGAGCTCGAGCGGTTCTGCGGCGAACGGATCGAAGGCGGGCGAAGGATCGGAATCGAAGACCTCAGGGGAGAGCAAGGCTTCAAGTTCGGAGACCGGCGGCTCGGCAGCAACCTCCAGCAGTTCGGAAAAGAAGTCCACCTCATCGGCCAGCAAACCCGGCACATCTGATACAAAGTAGGGGATGGCCACTCGCCGGGAATTCTTAGGCGCCGCTGCCGTAAGTTCCGGCCTTGCTACCTCATTGCTAGCTGGACAAGCACGTGAGCGCGCTTCAGCTTCGGCAAACGACAAAATTCAGATTGCACTCATCGGGTGTGGCGGCATGGGCCAGGGCGATGCGCACACGTCCGTCTCCACCGGTCTTACGAAGATCGTCGCTGCGTGTGATTGTTACGATGGCCGCCTAGAACACATGAAGGAGTTGTACGGCCGGGACATCTTCAGCACCAGGAATTATCAGGAGATTTTGGCGCGGCCGGAGATTGATGCGGTCATCATCGGCACACCCGATCACTGGCACTCAACCATTACAATCGATGCGCTGAACGCGAAGAAAGATGTTTATTGCGAGAAGCCGATGGTGCAGCACCTCGACGATGGCTCGACGGTGGTGGAGGCTCAACGAGACACGAACCGGATCTTGCAGATTGGCAGTCAGCGGGTCAGCTCGATCATCTACAGAAAAGCGCAGGAGTTGTTTCGCAGCGGAGCGATCGGCAAGCTGAACCTAGTCGAGGCATGGTACGACCGTAATTCCGCTGTCGGCGCATGGGAATACACCGTACCCACCGATGCCAGCACTGACACCTGTGATTGGAACCAATTCCAGGGGCGTGCTCCGCGCACGGAATGGGATCCGAAGAGATTTTTCCGTTGGCGCTGCTATCGGGATTACGGCACCGGTGTGGCGGGCGATCTGTTCGTCCATCTCTTTTCCGGGTTGCACTTCATTACCGGCGCGATTGGGCCTTCTCGCGTTCATGCTACTGGCGGCCTCCGCTTTTGGAACGACGGCCGTGACGTGCCCGACGTTTTGATCGGACTCTACGACTATGCCGAAACCGCCAACCATCCGGCATTCAACCTGATCGTCCGCACGAACTTCGTCGACGGCGCCCGTGAAACGCAAGGTTTCCGCTTCACCGGCAGCGAAGGGATCATGACGGTGGGCCGCAACGTTACGCTAACGACTCCTCCCCGCGAAAGCCAGCCCGGATATACCATTGACACCTTCTCTGATGCCGGACAGAAGGCTTATCTGAAGTGGTACCGCGCCCGCTATCCCGAAGTGAAACCCTCGGCGGTAAGCATGAGGACAAGTCACGATCAGACCTTCGAACCGCCCGCTGATTATAGTGACCATTACGATCATCACTTAAACTTCGCGACGGCAGTTCGCTCGCGCAAGCCCGTTGTCGAGGATGCTGTCTTTGGCTTCCGGGCCGCGGCGGCCGCGTTGCTATCGAATGTCAGCTATTTTGAACAGCGGATTGTCGAGTGGGATCCCAAAACAATGAAGGTGCGGGCATAGGCGCTTCATGGCTTCCTCGAACGACCATGTGCAGATTGCGCTGATCGGCGCGGGAGGAATGGGCCAGGGCGATGCAAAAATGGCCACGTCCATCCCCGGCGTGAAACTGGTGGCCGCCTGCGATTGTTATGACGGCCGCCTGCAACACATGAAAGAAATCTACGGCAAAGATACTTTCACGACGCGCAATTATCAGGAGATTCTGAACCGCAGCGAAGTCGATGCCGTGATCATCGCCACGCCGGATCACTGGCACCAGCGCATCTCGGTGGAGTCGCTGAAAGCCGGCAAGCATGCCTATTGCGAAAAGCCGATGGTACATGGAATCGAAGAAGGCAAATCGATTATCGATGCCCAGGCTCAGTCAGGCAAAGTCTTTCAGGTGGGGAGCCAGTACCGCAGCTCGCTGACGTACCGGAAGGCTCGCGAGCTCTTCCAGGCGAACGCGATCGGGGAGCTGAATTCAGTGGAAGCCTGGCTCGACCGCAATACGGCAATCGGAGCCTGGGAATATTCGATTCCGCTGGACGCAGACACGGAAACCTGCGACTGGTCCCAGTTTCAGGGAAGGGCTCTCAAGCGGCCATGGGATGCGAAGCGCTTTTTCCGATGGCGCAACTATCGCGATTACGGAACGGGCGTAGCGGGCGACCTCTTCGTTCATCTCCTCACGGGACTCCACACCGTGACCGGCTCGCTCGGGCCGACGCGAGTGTATGCAACAGGAGGGATTCGCTACTGGACGGATCGCGACGTCCCCGACGTCATGCTGGCCACTCTCGATTATCCGAAGTCGAACGAGCATCCGGCGTTTAACGTTATCTTGCGGGTCAATTTCAAGAGCAGCTTGCCCGAAGAGGGCTTTGGCGTGAAGTTCATCGGCAGCGACGGTGTGATGACGACGGGCTACGACGGTATCAAAGTAGAGCGAACGCCGCGTCCTAACGAGTTCGATTCCACGATCGAGAGCTTTGCCAATGCCATGCAGGAGAAGCTCAGGACCGAGTGGAACGAGAAGCACGTGGATGCGGATGTCAAGGCGAAGCCCGATTCTTCGGAAGTGTACGACACGAGCAACCAGGATGCTCACCTGGAGCATCATAAGAACTTTTATCGTTCCATTCGCGAAGGAAAGCCCTTGATCGAGGATGCTACGTTCGGGTTGCGAGCAGCCGGACCAGCGCTGCTGACGAACGAAAGCTATTTTCAGAAGAAGATCGTTTCCTGGGATCCGGAGACGATGACACAAGGGGAAATTCCCGTCTAGATACAGGTTCTGGATAAGTCTATACTGTGTATAGACACGTATCCGATGCCGAATAAAACCGCCCGAATCTTCAACAATGGCGGGAGCCAAGCGGTTCGACTCCCGGCCGAATTCCGGTTTGAGGGAGATGAAGTGTTTGTCCGACGAGATGAGCGCAGCGGCGATGTGATTTTATCCAAAAAGGCTGGTTGGGGCACATGGGCGGAGTATTTGCAACTCCGCGATGCGTCTGAAGATGCGGTTCCCGATGAGTTTATGGCCAACCGCCCTTTGAATACTCCGCTTCCTCCCAAAAACTTGTTCGGGGACGGGCGTTGAGCCGCTTCTTCATGCTCGACACCGATACGGCCAGTTATGTGATAAAGGGCAGCTCTCCCGTAATCGACACTCACTTAACGAGTCTGGATGTAAGACAAGTGTGCATCTCGGCGGTGACTCGCGCCGAATTGCGCTTTGGAGTGTTGCGCCTCCCGGAGGCGAAAGGGCTAGCCGCACAGGTCGAGCGGTTCTTAAGCGGCATTCATACTCTACCTTGGGACGAAATCGCGGCCGATCACTTTGCCGATGTCCGAGTCGCGTTAGAACAAGTGGGAACTCCAATAGGAATCATGGACACCATGATTGCAGCACATGCGAGAGCCCTAAAAGCGACTCTCGTCACTAATAACGTGAAGCACTTTCAATTAGTAAGAGGCTTGATGGTCGAGAACTGGTCCAAGTAGGCAACTGGCCCGCAACTCCATGCAGATCCTGATTACGCGTTCGCGCCTCGAACCGAATTGCCCAGGCCCGCGTTCAGCGATCCCTGCCGGTAGCCTTCCAGGTCCAGCGTCACGTACAGGAATCCAAGCTGCTTAAAGATGCCGGCGAACGCCTGAGCGCTCTCGGCCGTCAGTGCCTTCGGCAATTCGTCTTTTGCGATCTCGATGCGGACGAGGTCACCATGGAAGCGGACACGGAATTGACGGAACCCGAGCGCACGAATCGC
Source organism: Bryobacteraceae bacterium (assembly GCA_036557345.1). Classification (GTDB taxonomy): domain Bacteria; phylum Acidobacteriota; class Terriglobia; order Bryobacterales; family Bryobacteraceae; genus Bog-105. The sequence continues at coordinate 40,697 of DATBHS010000097.1, read as the reverse complement.
CTCTTCGCCCTGTTCGATTGTCCTGATCGTTTCGACCGTTACAGGCGTGCCGTAGGGCACCCGTGAGCTTAAGCATGCCGCGGCAGGACGGTCCCACACCGAGAGCCCGGCACGGCGGGACAGTTCGCGTATCTCGGGCTTTGTCAGACCTGCTTCCACCAGCGGCGCCTTAACCTCATGGATTCTTGCGGCGCGCTGCCCCGGCCGATAATCGCCCAGGTCGTCTTTATTTACGCCATAAACGATGTGACTGTATCCGTGTTTCGTGGCGTAAGCCTCCAGCCGTACGAACAGTTCATCCTTGCAGTGAAAGCACCGATCCTTGTCGTTTTTGACGTAATCCGGGTTTTCGAATTCGTGTGTCGCGATATATTCGTGACGAAATCCGCAATCGCGCGCAAACTGTTCGGCATCGCGTTTGTGCGATTCGGGAATGGATGGTGAATCGGCGGTAATAGCAACGGCAGCGTCCCCAAGTACATGGTGAGCAGCCCAAGCGAGATAGGCCGAGTCTGTGCCGCCGGAGTACGCAACGATCACTCGCCCCAAACTTCTCAGATTTGCAAAAAGCAGTGCCTGTTTGGCCTCGAGTTCAGTGGAATCGAAGACGGTGGGTGTGGGCTGAAGCGATATGAGCGCCGCCATACTTGCAGTATAGAATTCATCTCTCACCAGCATTGCTGGTACCCTTACATCCCTAAATTGACCGGGTAGAGCCGCCGATAAGGGTTACAGACGAGCACCGAATGGAACTGGGCATCGAGTTAACGAAGCTGAGCGCCGTGCTGAACGGTTTGGAGCATGGGGCCTCCGCCATGCGCCGCCACTCACAAGAGGCGACCACCGCGGTGAAATCCGGAACGTATGCGGTGGATGCCTCGGCCCTAAGCCAACGCATAATCCGCGAGTGTCTTGGACTCAATTCGCGCTCACCGCACAGCGGGAAGGCTCTGTTCCCCGCGTCCGAGATGGGCTCCTGAACCGAACGTAAACCAGGTATGAAGGATCACGCCGCGCGCATTTTCTAGCGCGATGCAGTGGAACGATCCGGCACCCGGAGTTCCAAATCGCAGATCCGTCAGCTCCAGCCGCCTCCCCGGATTTGTCCCTGCGGTGACAGCTTCCTCGGACCAAACAGGAAAGCGTGCAAAGTAGAGGAAGTATCGAAATGGCTCGGTTGCAGCCGCGCGCTCTAGGCCGAGTGTGATGGGAGGTTTGTAAAAGGTTCTTGCGTACTGCGGCTCCAATTGGCCAAACGCATCGACATCCATCGCGCGGTAATCTCTTTCGGTCTCGACAATTCCGGTCCAACGCAGCGGCGTAAAGGGCTCCGGCAAAGCCGCTGTCTGAACCAGGGGCGCATCGTCGTAGACACGGGCTTGCAACTGCCCGATCACCCGCGCGTGTAGAATCGCGCGGCCGCAATCGAACAGCACGAGTAAGCTAAGTGCAGCCGTGGCGGCCCCGCAGCCTGTGGGTGCTCGATCACCGATCTCTTTGCTGACCAGCCGCGAAAACATGGGCCACACGGCTCCAAACAGTAGGATGCCCAAGATCCAGCCGTCGTAAAGGCTATTCAAGTCCAAATGAAGCCAGCGCGAGGAAAAGGGCAGAAGAAGGCGGATGCCAAAACTATTTGTCCAGTCCAGCAGGAGGTGGCTTCCCACACCTGCGCAACAGATCAGCCAAGCTTTCATCCAGGGAAGCTTCTGCCGGTAAATGGCGGCGACGACAAGCACCGGTAACGCCGCCATCAAGGGAAGACAAAACAGCGAGTGAGAATATCCGCGGTGCGCTTCCAAGTAGTGAAGCGAGCCACCGGAAAGCGCAAGAATGTCGATATCCGGCACATTGGCCGAGAGCACCAACAGTAGCACCGCTCTGGGCGAATAGCGATTGAGCCCGGCGCGCGATAATGCCAAGCCGGTTAGCGTGTGCGTGAGGTTATCCATTCGCGGAGGTCAGGCGCAAGCCGGAACCGCGACAAGGGCCTGTTCTCGCGTCAAGTATTCGCGAGGCACAAGCAAGGTGAGAGCGTCCGGCACGATTTCCGCACTGACCGGCAACGGTCCCCCGAGTTCGCCATCCACCTGATAATAGATATCGGTTGCAGGCACTGAAGCGCATGCAACCGAACTGCCACGCACGACCCGACAGCCCTTCATCTGATTCATTCGCCTCAGCACGACCCCGAACAGATAGGGCAGGTAGCGCATGCCAATCGTCCCACGAAACAAGACCACTTCAAATTCGTTGCGCAACAGTGAGGCCCCGCGGGCAATCTCGAGGTCGCCCCCATAGTTTCGTACGCGGCTGATGAGAGCAAAACTCGCTGTATGCGAGTGCCCGTCCACAGTGACTTCAAACTCCTTCAGCGGGCGGAATACTTGTCCGAAACCTCCGACATAATATGCAAGCTTTCCCATTACCGCCTTCAGATCGAGGTTAAGGCGATAGACAATCTCGGCATCCAGGCCCGCGCCAGCCATGCATAAGAACACGCGGGGCCCTGCGGGCGTATGCAGCCTGCCGACCGGGATCCGGATTGGTTGCAGCTCGTCTATCCGGGCCGCAACGCGGTCCATCGACCGAGGCAGACGTATCTCGCGCGCCAGCACGTTCGCAGTTCCACCCGGGAGAATCGCAAGTGGTACGCCGCTGTGCAACATTCCGTTCGCCACTTCATTGATGGTGCCGTCGCCTCCAGCCGCGATGATGAGATCGCATCCGCCCTGAATCAAGCTTCGCGCCTGTGTTGCGGCTGCGCCTGGACCCGCCGTCGCAACGAGCGTCGTTGCGAGTCCCATGCGGGCCAATGCTTCAGTGCTACTTTGAAGCGAGCGCGGGTGGCGCGAGAGCCCCCGCGCAATGGGGTTGTAGATGATGGCCGCGTGTTTCGCGTGCAAGGATTCCAAGCTCCCCATTATAGGTACACGAATGAAAGAATCGATCTCCCGGCGCGCGGAGGAGCTGCGTAAAGAGCTCGAACGTCACGAATATCTGTATTACGTTCTGGATCGCCCCGAAATCACCGATGCCGAATTTGACGCTCTCATGCGCGAGCTTCGCGGTCTGGAAGACGCTCATCCTGAGTTGCGGACGCCCGATTCACCTACCCAGCGAGTGGGAGGACAGCCCAGGGAAGGATTCGTTAAAGTACCGCACAGCTCGCCGATGCTGAGTCTGGACAACGCGCTAAATGAGCAGGAGTTGGGCGAATTCGACAGGCGGGTGCGCAGCTTGCTCAAATCAGAACCCTATGAGTACGTTGCCGAGCTCAAACTGGATGGCCTTTCCATGGCAGCGCATTATTCAAATCGCCGCCTGACGCAGGCCGTCACGCGAGGAGATGGCCGCACCGGCGAGGACGTTACAGAGAACGCGCGCACCATACGATCGCTTCCGCTTCGCACAACTGGAGATGCCTTCGGCAAAGAGCCGTTCGAGGTGCGAGGTGAAGTCGTGATGCCGCGCCGCTCGTTCGAACGCCTGAATGACGAACGGGAAAACGCTGGTCTTGACCGTTTCGCCAATCCCCGAAATGCCGCAGCGGGAGCGCTTCGCGCGCTCGACCCCAGCGTCACGGCTGCCCGCCGCCTTGATTACTTCGCGTACTTCCTTCTGCAGGATGGCGGTCCAATGCTGGCCAGCCATTGGGAGAGCCTGGAAAAACTAGTAGCAGCCGGTTTTAAAGTCAACCCGCATCGAAAGAAGTGCGCCAATCTCGACGAATTGCAGGCATTCATTCGCGATTGGGAAACGAAGCGCGATTCATTGCCTTATGAAACCGACGGGGTGGTGGCGAAGATCGATTCCATCGGTCAGCAGAAAAAGCTGGGGTGGACCGCAAAAGCACCGCGCTGGGCTATCGCCTTCAAATACGCTGCCCGCCAGTCATCCACCGTGCTCGAGAGTATTGAAGTGCAAGTAGGGCGTACTGGCGCGCTCACGCCTGTGGCGCATTTGAAGCCTGTGAGCATTGGTGGCGTTACGGTTTCACGAGCCACTCTTCACAATGAGGACGAGATTGCGCGCCTGGGCGTCGAGATCGGCGATACGGTTCTCGTAGAGCGCAGCGGCGATGTTATTCCGAAGATTGTTCGCGTCGTCGAACAAGGCGTAAACCGCCGCCCGTTTAAGATTCCCAAACAGTGTCCTGTCTGCGGCGGGCATATCGTACGCGAACAGGGCGAAGCCGCGAGCCGCTGCGTGAATACGAACTGCCCCGCGCGGCTGCGCGAGTCGCTGCTGCATTTTGCTTCACGTGGAGTGATGGACATCGATGGAATGGGCGACGCACTCGTTGATCAGCTACTGCACCGCGGACTGGTTCACAGCGTCGCCGACTTGTACTGCCTTAGGCTCGACCAGTTACTGGAACTGGAGAGAATGGGCACGAAGTCAGCCTCCAAAATCATCCAGAACATCGATCACTCTCGCTCACGACCGCTCGCGCGCGTATTGAATGGCCTGGGCATTCCATTTGTAGGTGAGCGCACGGCGCAACTACTTTCCGATCACTTTGGCAGTCTCGACGCCCTTTCGGAGGCGTCCATGGAGACGCTGCAGGAGGTAAATGAAGTCGGACCGAAAGTCGCCGAGTCAATCCGCCAATTCTTTGATGAAAAGCGGAATCGCGATCTCGTCGAACGGCTCCGCGAAGCCGGCTTACAGTTCACAGCAGAGAAACGCGCGAAGAAGCAAGGACCATTGGCAGGTCTTACCTTCGTGCTGACCGGCACGTTGCCGACTCTGAAGCGAGACGAAGCCAAGGCTCGCATCGAAGCTGCGGGAGGCAAAGTAGCTGGCTCAGTAAGCGGCAAAACGAGCTATGTGGTCGCGGGCGAGGATGCCGGCTCGAAATTGGACAAGGCCCACGAATTACAGGTGCCCGTCGTCGATGAGGACGGGCTTTTGACCATGTTGAGCTCTGAGAAAGAGCCGGAAGGCACGCGGGGCCCGCGCTGAAGCATCTTCTCCACGATTTACTCACTTTGTGGCGCCAGTTCGCTGGAATCCTGCTCGGTTGGGGACCGCTCGGAGTTCTATTTCTCGCACTGCTGGATTCCGCCGGCCTTCCAGTGGTCGGGGGAGTCGACGCCTTATTGATCACCATCGCTGCTCGTGATCCGCAGCAAGCGTATCTCGCGGCGGTTTGCGCCGTGGTGGGATCGATTGCCGGTAGCCTGATACTCTTCGCGATTGCCAGAAAGGGGGGAGAGGTTCTGCTGTCGAAGCACGTTCGCAGCCGGACGGGAGCGCGGCTGCACGTCATTTTTCAGCGCTACGGCCTGATCACCGTTTTTGTTCCGGCCATCTCTCCGGTTCCCCTGCCAATGAAAGTGCCTATATTTTGTGCCGGGGCTTTGCAGGTACGCTTGTTCTACTTCATAGCCGTGCTGGTCTCGGCCCGGGCCATTCGCTATTTTGCCCTTGCCTATCTGGGACGTCGTTACGGACCGCAAACATTCCATTTCCTGGCTTCGCACTGGATCGTCGTCGCCTGCGTTGCGGGAGGACTCGCCATCGCCGCGAGCGTAGCTCTACGTCTCTATCAGCGTCATGAAACCGCGATTGGCGTGCCCGAGTAAGCAGGCATTACCGGACGGCAAGCAACCACTCAAGGGGCTACGCTCTGGCATATGTCAAGCGTCCCGACGCCAGACAATCTGCCCCGCCACAACCGTGGCTACCGGGCCACCACGAAACGTGTGGCCGTTAAACGGTGTGTTGCGGCTCTTTGACGGCGATTGGTTCACATCATATGTCCAGTTGTGATCGAGGCCGAAAATCGTGATGTCGCCAGCTCCGCTCGTGCGCAGCGTACCCCGGTCAAGCGAGAGAATCCTGGCCGGATTCTGCGTAAATAACTGAACCAGCCGCGGCAGATTGAACCTCCCCGAGTGATACAAGCGCTCCAGCGCAAGTCCAAGCGCGGTCTCGAGACCAATAATCCCGAAAGGGCAGCGTTCAAATTCCTGCATCTTCTCCGCCCCGGGATGCGGCGCGTGGTCCGTGGCGATAGCATCAATTGCACCGCTCTCCAGACCCTGTATTACCGCCTCGACGTCGCAACGCTCACGCAAAGGAGGCTTCATTTTATAGTTGCTGTCGTAAGGGTGCATATCCGCATCTGCCAGCGCGAAATGATGCGGAGTCGCCTCGGACGTCACTCGAAGCCCGCGTTGTTTGGCAAACGCCACCATCTCCACCGAGTGCTTCGACGAGATGTGCGCCACATGGTAGCGTGCGTCCGTCAACTCGGCAAGGATGAGATCTCTCGCAACCATTACATCCTCGGAGCTGCGTGGAATCCCGCGCAGGCCAAGCCGGGTCGATTCGCGCCCCTCATGCATATCTCCACCCGCGCTCATATGCAGGTCCTCACAGTGTTCGATCAACGGCAGATCCAACGCACCGGCGTACTCCATCGCGCGCCGTACCAGGCGCGCGTTCATCACCGGCTTCCCGTCGTCGGAGATCGCGACAATACCGGCCTGCTTCATGGACGCAATCGCCGCCAGTTCCTCGCCCGCGCTGTTTCTGGTAATGGCACCGATCGGGTACACGTTCACCGCCCCGAAGCGACGCGCGCGATCCACGATGTAGCTCGTGACGGTAGCGTTGTCGTTGACCGGTTGCGTGTTCGGCATGCAGCATATCGACGTGAACCCTCCCGCCGCGGCTGCTCGCGATCCGGTCTCGATCGTTTCAGCGTGCTCGAATCCCGGCTCGCGAAGGTGCACATGAATATCGATGAATCCGGGCGCGACCACGAGCCCCGAGGCATCGAATACCTCGCTACCTGTCGCATCAATACCGTCTGCAATCTCCCGTATAAGGCCGTCTTCGATGGCAATGTCGCCTATTCGGTCCAGCCTCCCCGCGGGATCGACTATGCGCCCGTTTTTGATGACCAGTTTGTTCATGCGGCCAGCACCCGTTCGAGCACCGCCATGCGCACGGCAACGCCGTTTTCGACCTGATTCAAAATGGCCGAACGTTGGGAGTCCGCCACCTCGGAGGAGATCTCGCGACCACGATTGATCGGGCCAGGGTGCATCACTACAACGTCAGGTCGGGCCAATTCCACGTGCTCCGGACGTAAACCAAAGAACTGGAAATACTCGCTGGCAGGGAATGCCGCCGAATGCTGGCGCTCCAGTTGCACACGCAGCATCATGATGACATCCGCGGCGCGAATCGCTGTTTCCATGTCACTGGTCAGTTCCACGCCCGGCGCAATCTGTCCCATCTCTCGGGGCAGCAGCGATGCCGGTCCGCACAGTACAACGCGCGCCTTGAATTTTGAAAGCAGAAAAATATTCGAACGCGCGACACGGCTATGCGCAATGTCTCCGATGATTGCGACGCGCAAGCCTTCCAGCGTGCCTCGTCGGTCCAATATTGTCCTGGCATCCAGCAGCGCCTGCGTGGGGTGCTCATGGGTTCCGTCGCCCGCGTTTACAATTGGGATCGGTAGATGCCTGGAAAGGAAGTGCGGCGCGCCCGAGGCGGCATGCCGCATCACGATCGCGTCCGGCCGCATCGCGGCGAGAGTGTTGAGCGTATCCACCAGCGACTCGCCCTTTGACACGCTTGAACCTGCTGCCGTGATGGAAACTGTATCCGCTCCCAGCCGTTTCGCCGCCATTTCGAAACTCGTGCGCGTGCGAGTGGAGGCCTCAAAAAAGAGGTTCACTACGCTTTTTCCGCGTAAAATCTCGAATCTTCTAAACGTCTGCCGGGGACCGGGCTGAAAATCTTTGGAGCGGGTCAGGATCGCTTCGATATTGGCTCTGGAAAGCGATTCAATGTCCAGCAGTCCCTGCCTCATTGTCGGCTCACGGCGTTGGCAGTGGGCTCGTCTACCCGCTCCACTAACATCACCTTTTCCTGGGCATCGATCTCTTGAAACTTCACCTCGATGATTTCGCTGCTGCTCGTTTGAATCATGCGTCCGGTGTAGCGCGCTTCAATCGGAAGCTCACGATGCCCGCGGTCGATCAGCACTAACAACTGCACCCGGGCTGGCCTTCCGTGATCGAAGAGGGCATCCAGGGCCGATCTCACGGTTCGCCCTGTGTAAAGGACATCGTCCATTAGTACGATGTCCTTACCGACCACTGGGAAATCGATTTGCTTCGAATGCAAAATGGGCCGCTCGCCGACAGTCGAAAGGTCATCGCGGTATAGGTTGATATCCAGAACTCCCACCGGGATTTTCAGCCCTTCCAGGTTGTCGATTTTCGTCGCGATCCTGCGCGCCAGGGGAACGCCACGCCGCTTGATCCCGACAAATGCCAAGCGGTCCAGGTCGGTCGTCTTCTCCAGAACCTCATGGGCCAGGCGCACCAGCGTGCGGTCAATCTCCGACGCGCTCATCAACTGCTTCTTTTCTCTTACGATTGCCATGAAGATTGGGGGGGAAAGCGCTGCTGTCACGTCAGATTATCACGCGCGCGACAGTTGGCGTTCGCAGCCGGCTTTCAAGACTGCAGCCTGCCCCGGATTCGCTTGGCCAGTTTTTCGATCTGTTCTGTTTTCTTGACCGACGAGACCGGCACGACGTAATCTCCCGCTTTCTGCAGCTCGTCCCGCAGTTGTTCCGCTACCGTGATCAGCTCGTTCGCGTCCTTCAGCGCCTGCTCATGCCGTTCCTTCGCCATCGCATTCTTTTGCGATTTTCCATTTGGGAGCCTCTTGTCCTCGTCTCCCACGCCGGGAATCGGCAGCCTCCGCTCATCTGGAATTTGCGGTTCCTGGCCGCCGGCGGCCAGCCAGATAGAACCAAGCAGTGACAAAAGGGCAAACCGGCGGGTACTGCGCATCTGGTTGTTATCATAAGCCACTTATGACGATTCCAACTGCCAACGGGAGTGTTGCCGGATGGAGGTAACGGTCGGCATTGTCGGCCTTGGGAACGTCGGCCTTGGCGCGCTCCATATACTGACGGAAAGCGCACGATCGATTCATGAGAAGCTCGGGTTCGCGCTCAACGTAAGAGCGGTGTGCAGCCGCAACGTTCAACAGAAAAAGCTACCTCCCTTAAGCGAACCCCTGCTCCGTACAAGCGACTGGCACGCCGTTGTATGCGATCCCGAGATCGACATTGTTGTCGAAGCTGTTGGCGGGACGGGGACCTCGTCGCACATCATCGAAGAAGCCCTTCGCCAGCGTAAGTCTGTGGTCACTGCCAACAAGGAACTAATGGCTCTCAAAGGCACCGACCTCTGGTCGCTCGCTAATCAGAACGGCGTGAATCTTGCCATGGAAGCCAGCGTCGCCGGAGGCATCCCGATCCACAGCGTGCTGCGCGAGGGTATCGCCGGCGACTGTATCGTCGAACTCTACGGCATCCTTAACGGCACTAGCAACTTCATTCTGACGGAGATCGAGAAGAGCAACGCCAATTTTGAATCGGTTCTCTCGGAAGCGCAACAGCTCGGCTATGCCGAAGCCGACCCGTCTGCCGATATCGACGGCTTGGATGCGCGCTCGAAGCTCGCCATCCTGGCCACCCTGGCATTTGGAGAAAAGCTCACGCCGGGCGATATTTACACGGAGGGTATCCGGCGTATCATGCCGGTCGACTTCGAATATGCGCATCAATTGAAACACACCATCCGGCTTTTATGCCTGGCGCGCCGCGGCGAGCAGGGCCTGCTTCTGTCCGTTCGTCCCAGCCTGATTCCGCAGTCGGCCATTTTGTCTCAAGTGAAAGGTGCGTACAACGCGATCTGGATTCGTGGAGCATATGGCGAAGACACTTTTTACTACGGACGTGGAGCAGGGTCAAAACCGACCGGAGTCGCTATTGTCAGTGACCTGATGCGCGTGGCCCGCGAAATCCGCTTCGGGAGCTCCGAGCGTGTCAGTCCCTTTGCCCACCACCACTTGAGGGAATACAAACCCCTGCCGATTCCCACACAGGAGTTGCCCTACTATCTTCGGTTCCGTGTTGAAGACAAGGCGGGGATCATCGCGACCCTGGCCACAGTCCTCGCCAAGCACAACATCGGCATTGATTCCGTGCTCCAGCTTCCTCGCGAGGATTGGCGCGATCTGCCGTTCGTAATCACCACCGTAGCCGCTCGCGAACAAGCTATCCGCGAGGCTCTGCTCGAAATTCGCGACGCGGATTTTCTGGTAGATGCTCCGCTCGCGATGCCCATGGAGCGAGGCTTTTAGTAATGTTCGATCCCTAGTAGTGGCGAGGCATGCCTCGCCTTTGCCAGTACACTGATGTTTTGGAGTAAGACCTTGAAAATCACGCTTGCGTCCGTTGTTGCGATCGCCATAGCCTCGTTCTGCCTGCTTGCCGCGGGAGAAAGTCTCCGCAAAGCGCCGGAACTGGCCTTCAATATTCCCGGGCAGGGCCAAAAGCTGCTAAGTCAATATCGCGGCAAAGTGGTTGCGCTCGAATTTATCCTCACTACCTGCCCGCACTGCCAGGCCGCCTCACACGTCATGACGAATTTTCAGCAGGAATACGGGCCGCGCGGTTTTCAGGCTCTGGATCTCGCCATTAATGCTTTGGACGAGGGCCGCACAGAGGCTCAGGCCGACCAGATCGTTCAGGCCTTTACCCAGAAGTTTCAGGTGGGCTTTCCGGTGGGTTACATATCGCGAGACCAGATGATGTCGTTTATGGGTTTCAGCCTTGCCGAGCGAATGGTAGTACCGCAACTTGTGATGATTGACCGGAAGGGTTACATTCATTACCAAACGCCTGCGTCGGACGCTGACGAAAACTGGGCCAAGCTCACGAATGAGACGGCGATCCGCCAGCATATTGAGGAGCTGCTTGCGCTCGGCAGTTCGCCATCCACGCGGCGGTCTCACTGATGGGATGATGGCTGAAAGCTGACTCTGCCTAGTCTGAGCAACGTGATACAACAGGGCCATGCGTCTCGCTGCCTTGCTCTGTCTTTTGGCTGCGCTTCTCGTTCAGAAGCCCGCGGCAGAAGATTCGAACCTCGAAGTCATCCATAGGATCAAGACTGAAGCCTTTGACAACTCGAAGGTGATGGAACAGCTTGCCTATTTGACGGATCAATACGGCCCGCGCTTAACTGCTTCACCGGAGTTCGAGCAGGCAGCCGATTGGGCCATGTCCCGCCTGAAGGAATACGGGATTGCCAACGTGCATGCCGAAAAATGGGGGCCGTTCGGCAGAAGCTGGTCGCTTCAGGGCTACACCCTCGAAATGACTGCGCCGCGATATTCGCATTTGGTCGCCGCTCCTTTGGCCTGGAGCGCACCGACTGAAGGGGCCGCGACCGGAGAGGTGCTTTTCGCGCCCGTTATCCCGGCGAGCAATCGCTTCGATCTCGGGGCCAGCAAAGAGGCATTTGAAAAATATGAAACAGAGTGGAAGGGGAAGCTGAAGGGCAAGGTGGTTCTGGTTTCAGAAGCGACGGCACCGAAGCCTACGACCAGGGCGCTCTTCCGCCGTTACACGGACGCTGAATTGGCTGAGATCGCACAAGCGCCTGAGCCTGTACATAAGCTCGCCATTACTTCTGTCGACGAAATGAAAGTTCCGCACGCCGAAGAGGCCGCCGAAAAGTATTTTGAGAGCCTTCCCAATGCGCTGGTCGATCAATTCTATGATCGACGCCAGCAATTACGGAAGGAAGAGGCAAAATTTTTCCGGGACGAAGGCGTCATAGCAATTATTCGAGCCGATGCGCGCGCCCATAACGGCCTGCTCTTCGGCGAAGCGGCTGGTTCGCATGAAAGCAAAGACGCCATGGCCCCCGCGACGTTTGTTGTCACGGAAGAGCAGTACTCCCGGATGGTCCGGCTAGTCGAAAAGAAGCAGCCGGTTTCGGTGCGCTTGAATCTCGAGGCGAAATTCTCTGACCACGATGTGGACGGCCTTGACCTCATCGGCGAAATTCCAGGACAAAAAAAGCCGGACGAGATCGTCATGATCGGGGCCCACTTCGATTCCTGGCACACAGGTACAGGGGCGACAGACAACGGGGCGGGGAGCGCCGTCATGATCGAGGTTATGCGGATCCTGAAAGCTTTGGACCTCAAGATGGATCGAACGGTACGTATCGGCCTCTGGAGCGGAGAAGAGCAGGGATTGCTGGGTTCAAAGGCATATGTCAAGGCTCATTTCGCTGATCCAAAAATCATGGAACCGAAACCCGAATTCGCAAAATTTGACGCATACTTGAACCTTGATAACGGGAGCGGAAAGATCAGAGGGATTTACCTTGAAGAGAACGATGCTGCGCGCCCGTTATTCGATCAACTGTTGCATCCCTTTCGCGACTTGGGCGTGACTACTACCACCCTGAAACACACCGGCGGAACCGATCATTTGTCGTTCGACGCGGTAGGCCTGCCTGCCTTTCAATTCATCCAGGATCCACTTGACGACGGAACCGTGACTCATCATTCGGACATGGACACCTACACCCATGCGGTTCCTGAGGATCTGATGCAGGCATCCGCGGTTATTGCCACCCTGGTTTATGATCTGGCCAATCGCGATCAGTTCATGCCTCGCAAAGCGATGCCCGCGCCTCCGCGCACCTGAGGCATCGGACCGCCGCGGTTATTCGTATCGGAGGGCGATGATTGGATCGGTGTTGGCCGCCTGGCGGGCGGGCAACCAGCACGCGATCGCCGCAACGACGGTTATCAGGAGCGCGGAAGCGACAAATGCCGTCGTGTCGAAGGGACGAACTTCAAATAGAAGGTTCGCGATTAAGCGAGCAACGGCCGCTGCTCCAACGGTCCCGACAACAAGTCCGACCGCCACTGGTTTCAAGCCTTGGCACAACGTCATGGCTTTGATGTTATTCCGGTTCGCACCCAGGGCCAAGCGTAATCCGATCTCGATGCGGCGCTGCGCGACGGTGTAAGCGATCACGCCATAAATGCCGATACAAGTCAGGAGAAGGGCAACTGCTGCAAAAATCGTCACCATCAGGACCTGGAAACGGCGCGGCGCCACGGAGTCGCGCATCATCGTCGTGAGCGAGCGGATATTGTTCACTGGAATGTTTTTGTCAACCTTCCAAACCTGCTCCCGAATCGCCGCTGAAATCGTCTTTTGATCGCCAGTCGTTCGCACGAGGAGAAACAGCTCTTTGTCCCCACCGTCGTGAAACTCCATTTGCCAATAAGGGAAGTAGACGGGCGGATAATACTCTTTCTGAACTCCGTCGGAACGCACGTCGCCGACTACACCGACAATCGTGAACCAGTGGTTCGGGGGGTGGTGGGGCGCGCGAACTTTCCTGCCAATAGGGTTTTGGCCAGGGAATAGGCGGCGCGCCGAACTTTCGGTGGTGATTGCCACTAGGTGCTCCTCTCCCGCTCTAAATAGCCGCCCTGTCCTCAGCGGGATACCCGCGGTCGAAAAATAGTCGCTACTTACATGCGAGAACCCCGTAACCGGAAGCGTGTCGAATGGTCGATTTTCGTTACCCTCCGGTATAACTGCCCCGACTTCCACAGGACTCTGTAGCGGAAGATTGGTTGCATAGCCCGCGTGCTCAACGCCTTGCAGCGACGATACTCCTTCGAGCACGCGCCGGAAAAAGGCAATCTTCCGTCCGGCGGCTTGATATTGAACATCCGGCAGCGACAAGTTTGCCGAAATCACATTTTCTATTCGCGCTCCTCGCGGAACCTGCATGACGCGCTCGAAACTGGCGATCAGCAACCCGGCTCCAACCAGCAATGGCATGCTGACAGCGATCTCGGTGCTGACTAACATAGCCCGTAGACGACTGCCACGCGGTCCATCCGTGTGGCTGCGGCTTGCCGACTGGAGGGATTCGAGCGGCGAAAGCCCCGACATCGCATACACCGGTAAAAGGCCGAAGAGGATTACGGAAAATACACACAACCCGACCGCAAAGGCGACAACTCCAAAATCCAGCGTGGCCTCGGCGAGACGCGGCACCTGCGCTGGACTGAAACGGACTACCAAATCTTTGGCCCAAGCAGCCGACAGCAACCCAAGAGCTGCGCTGGCAACTCCGATCACCATGCTTTCCGCAAGCGACGCTTTGATGAGGTTTCGTCTGCTGGCCCCGAGTGCAACCCGTACGGCCAGGTCACGGCGGTTCTTTGTGGCTCGGACCAGCGCAAGATTAGCTATGTTGACGCACACGATAAGCAGCACGAAACCGACCGCCCCCATCAATACAAGCAATCCTTTCCGAGTGTCACCGACAACAGCATTTTGCAATGGCTGTAAGTGCGCATGTATCTCGGTCTGTTGTTTGTTGATGCGCGACAATGCGGCCAGCGATACCTCAAACTCGGCCCGCGCCTGTTGAGCAGTCGTTCCGGGTTTCAGGCGAATGATGGTCGTGACCCAGAAGTTGGACCAGATGTTTGTCAAATCCAGTTCTTCCGGGGTAACGCGTAAGGGGAGGAATAGCTGCGCCCCTTGTTCGGGCACGTTGCCGTACACGTTGTAAAGGGCCATGCCTGCTGGAGCGATGCCAATTACTTCATGCGGCTTCCCGTCCAGCATGATCTTGTGGTTGAGAATGTGGGGGTCGGCGCCGAAGTTCCGGCGCCATAAACCATCGCTGAGGATAACCACCTCAGGCGCTCGGCTTTCTTCGTCGGCACGGGCGAATGAGCGACCCAACGGCGTTTTTACTCCGAGCACGTCGAACAGCTCGGCCGTCGTCATAACCGCACCGATCCTTTCCGGCTTCCCGGCGCCGGTCAAGGTTTTAGTCGTTGCTCCATAAGCTCCGATGGACTCGAATGAGTGTAGCTGTTTCCGCCAGAGGAGAACATACCCGGCCCGTGGCGGCAACAAGCCCCAAATGTTTCGGTATTTGGGAAAATCTTCGCTGACTAGAAGCAGCTTCCCGGGGTCAGGATAGCCAAGCGGCCTGAGCAGGACTGCATTAATCAGGCTGAAGATAGCCACATTCCCACCGATCCCCAACGCTAGCGAGAGAACCGCCGCTAATGTATAGCCTCGAGCCTTGCAGAGAGCATGGAACGCGCTCCGAAATTCCTGAAGAAGCATCTTTGGCCCTCCTTTCGAAGTGCCTTGAAGATCGTCGTTCCTTACCGAGCGATTAGGCAATTACCGCGCCAACCGGCTCACGCGCCTCCGCGCGCGTGAACGAGTCAGCTCGGCTGCGTGGCTGCCGGCCGCCGTTCCCGCCATTCACGGCTATTCAGCAGTTTGGGCCCCATCTCGATCAGCCGAGGTAGCAAATCGAAAACGGCCGACGCGGTCCACTCCGTTCCCCGCCTCGTTTTTAGTCCTGCCGTGTTCAGATCGCTGGCAATTTCGGGGATTCTCTTTTCCCGGACAATCTTTTCGAGAATCATCAACAGAACGGTCTTCTCCAGCGGGTCCTGCTCCAAGTGAAGGCCGTCTGCAGAGAGCTGTACACCATATGGCAGCTCCTCGCCATCAATTGCCACCTGAAATGGTTCCACGCTTTCCGCCTGATCCCGCGCCTCACGCACCCACTCAATGGCAGCAAGACTCCAGCCTTCCGCCATTTTTCGCGTGAAGTAATCCAAAGTTACCTGCCCACTGATCAAATCACGGTTTCGCTGTATCACACAGCCCCCTTGTGCCCAAGTCAATTAGCAGCTAATGTGCCACTCCGGGGGCGCGGATTCAAGGGCGAAACGGTTCTCCTCACTCGGCTGTCATCCGATTTTGGGAACGTTCGTCTCGCCGTTGGGACGGAAGCCGCTAGACTGAAGGCGCATGCATACGAACGCACTGATTCATGAAAAGAGCCCATACCTTCGCCAGCATGCGGAGAACCCGGTCGATTGGTTGCCGTGGGGAGATGCCGCGTTCGAGAAGGCGCGGCGGGAAGACAAACCGATCTTCCTCTCTGTCGGCTATTCCACATGCCACTGGTGCCATGTAATGGCGCACGAATCGTTCGAAGACCCGGCTGTTGCCGAAATTCTGAACCGCGAGTTCGTTCCGGTGAAGGTGGATCGCGAGGAACGCCCGGATGTCGATCGTATTTACATGCTGTTCGTCCAGGCTTCGAGCGGTAGTGGTGGATGGCCGATGTCCGTTTGGCTCACGCCTGAGTTGAGGCCTTTCTTCGGCGGCACCTATTTCCCTCCCGATTCCCGGTACGGCAGACCTGGATTCCGCGAAGTTCTTGGGCATCTCGCGCGCGCCTGGCGGCAGGAGCGCGAGCGTGTCGAGTCCTCGAGCGCCAGCGTGACGGAGCAACTCCGGGCGATCACCGCCCCCAGTGTGACCGCAGCCATCCCGGACCGCGAATTGTTTACCTCCGCTTACTGGCAGTTCCGCCGTAGTTTCGATGCGCGGTGGGGCGGCTTTGGAGACGCGCCCAAGTTCCCGCGTCCTGCAGTTCTCAATTACCTGCTCCGCTATTTCGTAATGGAAAAGAATTCAGAAGCTCTCGACATGGTCATACAGACCCTTGACGGGATGGCCCGCGGCGGCATGCACGATCATATCGGCGGGGGTTTCCATCGCTATTCCGTCGACGAGCGCTGGTTCGTGCCGCACTTCGAGAAGATGCTCTATGATCAGGCCCAGCTCGCCATCTCCTATCTCGAGGGATATCAACTAACTGGTGAGCAGCGCCTGGCGAGGACAGCACGAGCTATCTTCCGGTACGTAGCGCGCGATCTGACCGATTCCGCCGGAGGTTTCTACTCCGCCGAGGACGCCGACAGCCCCGACCCGGACAATCCGTCTCACGCCGGTGAAGGCGCGTTTTATGTCTGGAGGAAATCCGAAATCGAATCTCTTCTGGGACCAAAGTTGGCGGGCCCCTTTTGCGAACGGTTTGGAGTCAAACCAGCGGGAAATGTTGATAACGACCCGCACGGTGAGTTCGCCGGACGCAACATCTTATACAATGCCGGCCCAGTCGGCGCCGAGTTAGGCACGGATCTGGAACAGGCGTCAGAAGAGCTACTCGGCGAACGATCCAAGCGGCCGCGGCCTCATCTTGATAGTAAGGTACTGACTGCCTGGAACGGGCTCATGATATCGGCCCTTGTGAAGGGTTTCATGGTGCTCGAAGACCGGCAGTATCTGGATATGGCTGAAAGGGCTGCCAAGTTCCTGCTCACCCGGATGTACAACGCTCAATCAGGGCAGCTCCTGCGCCGTTATAGCGCAGGCGACTCCGCCATTCCAGCATTTCTCGATGATTATGCTTTTCTGGCCCAGGCTTTGCTCGACCTGTTCGAGGCCGTTCCGAATGCCCATTACCTGGAGATGGCGGTCGATCTGGCCACCCGCGGCTTTGCGCGATTCGAAGATGAAGACGCGGGCGGATTTTTCAGCACCGAGGCGGACGTGCCCAATCTGCTGCTTCGCGTGAAGGATGACTACGATGGCGCCGAGCCGTCTGGCAATTCTGTCGCGACAGACGTTCTGCTTCGCCTGAGTCATCTCACCGCCAACGCTGAGTTTCAGCGAAGAGCGGCAAAGGCACTTGCGGCCTTCGTTCCCAAGCTGCGGTCGCATCCGTCCATTGCGCCTCAAATGCTCGTAGCGCTAGGGCGCTGGCTGTCAGAACCGGAACAGATCGTCCTCCGCTGTGAGCAGCTCGAACCCGATATCGCCCGGATACTTGCTGAGTACCGAAAGAAGTTCGCGCCTTACAGGGCTGTTCTGGCCATTACCGACGCCTCGGCACACCAGTTGCAATCTGTCGCTCCCTTCCTGGCCGAACTCGAGCGGAAAGAGGACCGGACGACTATCTACGAATGCCGCAATTTCGTCTGCGAATTGCCGAAGGTAGTCTGAAGGTAGATCACATGAGACTCAAGCTTCTCATTTCTTTTTTGTTCCCCCTCTCAATCGTGCTGCGCGCAGACACACTGGGCTTTGTCGAACAGAAATTCAGCGATCTCCATTTTGAAAAGGCCAAATGGAGCAGGACCGCGCAACTGCCCTGCTATACATATTCGGCGCTCGAGGACGGCGCCACGGTCGATGTCCTGAGAATCGGAATGGGCAATCTCGTCCCATTCAAGGCCACCAAAGGCCTTAAGGTGACTGTCTGCGGGTCCATAGCGGCATTCGATGAGGGTTTCGAGGCGGGGTCGCCGCTTTCGGATCGAACGCCAAGCAGAACGAATTGATATAAGGAGTTCCGTCCAAAAAATTCCGGGTTGACATCTAACCCAAGTCGTTTAAGATTGAGGTAAGATGTCAACCCAAGAACGTCTTGAACTGCTCCAGGGCACGCTTGACCTGCTCATTCTGAGAACGCTCGTCTTCGGCCCTC
The DNA here is from genome assembly GCA_036557345.1 of Bryobacteraceae bacterium. Classification (GTDB taxonomy): domain Bacteria; phylum Acidobacteriota; class Terriglobia; order Bryobacterales; family Bryobacteraceae; genus Bog-105. Next base: position 22,440 of record DATBHS010000097.1, on the reverse strand, counting down.
AACACGGACAGGGCATCGCCCGCGCCATTCAGCAAACCTCCGAAGACGAATTGCTGGTCGAACATGGCGCGCTCTATCCTGCGCTGCAACGCCTGGAAGACCGGGGGTGGATCGATGCCGAGTGGGGAACCTCCGCCAATAATCGCAGGGCGCGCTTCTACAAGCTGACCAGGGCCGGCCGCAAGCAGCTCCTTAGGGAGACAACGAAATGGAGACGTCTGGCGGCCGCCATCGGGCGCATTCTCGGGCCCGAACCCGAAAAAGGTTGACCGCATGTTCCGGCACCGACGAAAACAGAGCGATTTCAACGCAGAACTGGAGGCTCACTTAGAGCTGGAAACCGACCGGCTGGTAGAGCAGGGTCTCGGCGTGAAAGAAGCGCGTTTCAGAGCGCTCCATGCTTTCGGTAATCCGACACGCGCGCGGGAAAGCTTCTACGAGTCACGTCGCTGGCTTGCCTGGGATCACCTGCTCCAGGATCTGCGCTATGCCGGACGAACCATGCTGAACAACAAGGCCTTTACCGCGCTGGCTGCGCTTTCGTTAGCGCTCGGGATCGGAGCCAACACGGCGATCTATAGCTTCCTGAACGCCATCCTGCTGCGTTCGCTCCCGGTTTCGGATCCGTCTTCGCTCGTAATGCTCCGGTGGCACACGCACGGCTCGGAAATGCATGGGATGGGCTTCCATGATGACGATTATTTTGAGGACCCCCAAGCGGGATTCACCGGCGGCATCTTCCCATTCCCCGCGTTCGAACTCATACGGCAGAACAATTCGGTTTTCTCGAGCATCTTTGCCTATCAAGGAACGGGAAATCTAAATCTCGTCATTGACGGGCAAGCGGAGCAGGCCAAAGCGGAATATGTATCAGGCGATTACTTCCATGGCCTTGGCGTTCCGCCTGTTGCTGGACGGCTACTGGGCGCAGAAGACGACCACGCAGGGGCGCCTGCTGTCGCGATACTAAGCTTCGCGCTGAGTCAAAAGCGTTTTGGCGAGGCGCGGAATGCCGTCGGCCGACCGATTCTGATCAACGGCATTCCGTTCACGGTAGCGGGGGTCATCCCGCCTGATTTCTTTGGGGTCGATGCCGATTTGGTTCCGGATTTGTATCTTCCCATGCACAGCAACCTTCTGCTCGATGCGGCGAATTCGTACAGCCCTCCAGCACGCAGATACGTCGATCCGAATGTCGATTGGGTGGAGATCATGGCGCGTTTGCGCCCCGGCCTCAGCCTGGCTCAAGCGCAAGGCTCACTTGCTCCCCTGTTCCACCGATGGGAAATCACGGCTACCAACAGTCGCCCGCGCACAGACCTTCCGAGGCTTGCCGTGCAGAACGGTGGACGCGGGCTCGACGGCCTCCGTCGCAAATATTCGAAACCGCTCTACATCCTCCTGGCGCTGGTTAGTCTCATTCTCGCCATTGCCTGCGCCAACATCGCCAATCTTCTCCTGGCGCGCGCGGCCTGTCGCAATCGGGAAATTGCCGTCCGGCTGAGCGTTGGGGCCGGACGCCTTCGCATCATACGGCAGCTCTTGACAGAAAGCATTCTTCTCGCATCGGTTGGTGGCGCATTGGGTGTCGCGCTCGCAATTTGGGGAACCCGCTCTTTGACTTTCCTGCTGGCAAACGGACGCGAAAACTTTACCTTGCGCGCGGACTTGAACTGGCACGTGCTGGGCGTAGCCGCGGCACTTTCGGTCCTGACAGGAATTCTGTTCGGACTTGCTCCAGCGATGGAATCGACACGCGCGGATATCGTGCAGGCGCTCAAAGAATCGTCGGCTGGCACAGCGCATTCAGGGTCTGTTCACCATACCGGCCTCAGCCGCATGCTGATGGTCGCTCAAATCGCCTTCGCAATGTTGATCGTGATGGCCGCGGGACTCTTCGTCCGAACAGTCTCCAACCTGGAATCGATTGATCTCGGCTTCAATCGGGAAAACTTACTGACATTTCAGTTGGACGCCTCGCAAGGCGGACGCCGCAGCAGCCAACTCATCAGCTTCTACCACGAACTCCGAACGCGCTTCAGCGAGGTTCCGGGCGTGCGCACTGCAAGCTTTTCAAATTTGCCCCTGATGGGAGGCGGCCGCTTCTTCACGACAGTCGCGGTGGCTGGCGTCAACCCCAAAACCAGCAAGGTCATGGCGATCGGACCGGACTTCTTCAAAACCATGCAGATTCCCATTCTGCTGGGGCGCGAAATCGACGGACGCGACCGGCCAGGTTCGTCTCTGACTGTGGTTGTGAATGAAGCGTTTGCAAGAGCCAACTTTGCCACCCGTAACCCTCTGGGCGAACACTTAACCCTTCCACACGAGTGCGAAAAGTGTTCGATCCGAATCGTCGGCGTATCGGGAAACGTGCGCCAAGGCGAGTTGAAGGAAGATGTTTCACCGATGGTGTATCTCCCACTCAGTCAGGGCACGCTCGGTCCGGCAGGGGGAATCATTTATGAACTTCGGGCAACGGGGAACCCGCTCAGCTATATCCACGCGGCGCGTGAAATTGTCCATCGGGCGGATGCACGCCTTCCTGTTTCGGATGTGAAGACACAGAGCGCGCTGATTGACAACACGATCAACCAGGAGATCGTGTTTGCGCGCCTATGCAGCCTGTTCGCGCTCTTAGCGCTGGCCATCGCCGGCATCGGCCTTTACGGCACGATGTCATACAACGTCGTCCGGCGCACCGGTGAGATCGGCATTCGCATGGCGCTTGGCGCACAGCGCAAACAGGTTATACGGATGGTCCTGGGGGAGGTCATCGTACTCGCGGCAGCCGGACTGGCGACAGGCGTGCCAGCCGCGTTTGCCGCATCGAAACTCATCAAATCGTTTCTCTTTGGGGTGGAACCCAACGATCCTTTGACCTTTACAGCAACCGCGGCTACTCTGGCCAGCGTTGCGCTTCTCGCCGGTTATGTGCCTGCGCGAAACGCATCCCGAATCGATCCGCTGATGGCGCTACGGCACGAGTAGCCGAAGGCTTGTCAGGGTCCGAGGAATGAAGGATGTAAGCTGAGCGAGTGATCGGCTTGAGAAGCCTTCAAACGGCAGGTGACGGAACACAATCGCCTGCCCAACGGTTTAAGTGGGACCCGTTGCTCCAGGACCTGCGCCTTGGCCTGCGCATACTTGCCAGGAATCCTGGCTCAACGGTTATTGCCGTCCTCACGTTGGCTCTGGCGATCGGGCTGAACACGGCCATTTTGAGCGTGCTCAACGCGGCGCTTTTCCAGAGCTTGCCAGTGCACAATCCGCGCGAACTGGTCATGCTTACTGACCCAAACGCCTCGATGGTCTTGGGCGGCATGCTAACGGGAGAGCGCAGCGTACTGAGTTATACCGAGTTCGTGTCGCTGCGCGATCGCACCAGGACTCTGTCCGGCCTATGCGCCTCCCAACTGCCGCTTTGGCGCTGGCCGGTTCAAATATCGGGCGGCCCGCAGGAAGAAGCTTATGGCCGCCTCGTGAGCGAAAACTACTTCTCCGTCTTCGGCATCCACCCCGCGCTCGGCCGCTTCTTCACACAGCGCGATGCCACAGGGGTTGGGAAAGATCCGTATGTGGTTATCAGCTACGACTACTGGCAGCGGAGATTTGGCGGCAGTACGACCATACTCGGAAGACCCGCCCGCTTTTACCGAACCACGCTCGTCATCATTGGCGTTGCGCCGCGTGGTTTCCGCGGGGAGACCGTCGGCCAGGACCCCGAGTTCTGGCTACCGATGCTCATGCAGCCTCTGGTCATGCCTGGCGTCGATGGCCTGAGTGAATACATGGGCCATCCACCCGACAAGCTGATGTGGCTGCATGTCTTCGGACGCCGGAAGGCCGGCATGACCCTTGCGCAGAGCCAGGCCGAAATAAACGTTCTCTTCCGGCAGATCCTCGAGTCCGGATATCCGACGACAATGTCCCTGCCCGACCGCAAACACGCGCTCGATCAGCACATTGCCGTGCGACCCTTGCGCAACGGCGCCTTTCATGGACGCGAGGAATTCGCCGAAGAATGGACCATTCTCGCCGCGCTCGCCGCCCTGGTTCTGATGGTCGCATGTGCCAATGTGGCCAACTTATTGCTCGCGCGCGCTGCTACTCGCGCGCGCGAGGTCGCGATTCGCCTCTCCATCGGTGCTGCCCGCGGGCGCCTGGTTCGCCAGTTCCTGGTTGAAGGCCTGTTGTTGACCGGGTTGGGTGGCGTCGCAGCTATAGCAGTGTCCATCCTCGCTTCTCGCCTGCTGGCGCGGCTTGTGTCCCGCACGCCCGACGGCTTGATCCTCGCCACACGTCTTGATCTGCGCGTGCTCGCCTTTACTGCATGTGCCACTTTGTTGACCGGACTCGTCTTTGGTTTGGTACCGGCGCTTCGCGCGACCCGCGCCGCCGTGAGCAAAGACCTGAAGGAGACTGGCCGTAGCGTAACCGCTTCCCGGCAGCGTACAGCATTCGCGAAAGCCCTTGTGGCAGCACAGGTAGCCCTCTCGCTTCTGCTTATCATGGGAGCTGGATTGTTTCTCCGGACGCTTTGGAATCTTCAATCGGTCGTCCTTGGTTATCCGTCGCGGAACCTGTCGCTGGTCGAAGTCGATGCTTCGGGTGCGAGTAACTCACAGGCGCAGAACGCGAATCTCTTCCCCGCTCTGGCCGAGCGCATCCGGACCATTCCCGGCGTGCGCGCGGTCGCCTGGTCCGACCGCGGCCTGTTCACCGGATTCGAGGGAGCCTTTGCCATTCAGGTAGAAGGATTCACATCGGAGAAAGAAAGCGATAGCGGATCGGCCGGCGATTCCGTCGGTCCCGACTATTTTTCGACGATTGGCATACCGATACTCCTGGGACGTGAAATCGGTCAGCAGGATACAGCCCGCTCCCGTCCTGTTTGCGTCATCAACGAAGCGTTTGCAAAACATTTCTTTGCCGGCCGCAACCCTATCGGAAGACATATTCGCTACGCCGTTGGCGACAACATCACGCGCTCCTTGGAGGTGGTGGGGGTCGCGCAAGATGCTCGCGTAAATTCTCTGCGGGGCAAGATCGAGCCGAAGTTTTACACGGCGGCTCAACAAACCGGAACAAGGTCGTGGCTTGAGGTCCGCACCTGGGCCGACCCGAAGCGCTTATCGAGCGACGTGCGCAAAGCAATTCTTACCGTGAATGCGAACGTGGATATCAAAAGCGAACGAACGCTGGTGCAAACGCTCGAAGGCCAGAACGCTCAGCCGCGGCTCATCGCACAGCTTTCCTCTATCTTCGGGATTCTCGCGCTAGTCGTCGCAGCCAGCGGGATTTACGGAGTGCTGTCGTATAGCGTTGCGCGCCGCACAAACGAGGTCGGCATTCGTATGGCACTGGGCGCCACCAGAAACCGCGTGATCGCGATGATTCTCGGAGAGACGGGCTTCGTGATGGCCGCTGGAGTGATTGTCGGCTTGACCGCGGCCTCAGGGCTTGCGCGGATCATGGCGGCGCAGTTATACGGAGATGGCTTCTCCGGGCCGCGTTGGTCCCTTGCTCGCTATCAGCACGTCGATAGCGCCACGCAACTATACGGGGTTAACGCCATCGACCCGCCGACCATTGCGGCGGCCATAATCTTGCTGAGCGCAGTGGCGTTGCTTGCAGCCTATGTTCCAGCGGCGCGCGCGTCGCGCGTGGACCCTATGAACGCTCTGCGGCACGAGTGAGATCCCTCGTCGGCAACGCTTTTGGCTTTCCATACGCCTTCCGAAAACCCTAACTTCACAGGACGGGTCTCGCTTGCTAAACTGTGGCGGATGGCAAACAGCACCCCTTCCAGCCGCACGACAAGCTTGAAAGGAAATCCGTTTGCGCTCGCGGGGCCGCAACTGCAGCCTGGCGACGAAGCTCCGGACTTCAAGGTCGTCGACTCCACACTCCAGGAGATAGATCTTGCGAAAACAGGACGAGGCGTTCGCATATTCAGCGTGCTTCCATCGCTCGATACCCCCGTCTGCGACGCACAAACGAGACGCTTCGATGGTGAGGCCGAAAAACTATCCGACGTGCGAATCTTCACGATCAGCATGGATCTGCCGTTCGCTCAGAAGCGCTGGTGCGGAAATTACGGGATCAACCGGATCACCATGCTCTCCGACCACCGCACCGGCTCATTCGGCGAACACTATGGAACGCTGATTCCCGATCTGCGCATTGAAAGCAGAGCGATCTTCGTGGTGGATACGCAAAACAAGCTCAGGCACGTGGAATACGTGAAAGAAGTGGGCGATCATCCGAACTATGAAGCGGCTTTGGCAGCCGCGAAGGCGGCTGTCGAAGCAGTCGCCGCATCCAACGTTTAGGTAGAACGCGCAGCCGAAGCTTGGGGCGCCGTCCTGTTGCGAAAAGCGTCGGGAAGGCTTGCGGTCAGAAACCAGAACTGCTCAATTGCGAGGACCACGTTTACATACTCGTGGAAATCGTAGGGCTTTGTAATGTAGCCGTTTGCGTTTAGCGCGTATGCCTGGTTGATATCCTCATCCGAACGCGAACTGGTCATGATTAAGACCGGCATTTGCTTCAATTTCGGGGAGGTCTTTACTTCAGCCAGGACCTCGCGCCCATTCTTGCGCGGAAGATTCAAGTCGAGTAGCATCAGGTCCGGCGCGCCTTCCTGGCCTTCCGCCCGGTGCAGGTACTCCATTGCTTCAACACCATCGGAAGCAACGGTAATCTTGACAGGGACGGCCCCGTTCTTCAAGGCTTCCCGAATCAGACGAACGTCGGCTGGGCTATCCTCAACGACGAGAACGTTCATTGGCCTCATGCCCGTTTCCGGCAAATATTAAGCAAATACTAGTCCAAATTTCGAAATTTCCGCAAATTGTTGACTTTGTTACTAATCGAAGCTTGAAAAGGTACATCGGGAAGCACGGGGACCGGTAGTTGTGCGCGACCGCTGCAAAAAATGCGTACAGTCGGCCGGGTCCAAACGCGCTTCAAAATGTGTCTTGAATGACCCCCTGACAAGGCTTATACTACTGCCTAAGTGGTATCTTGCCCGGTGCTTCGGCTCCCGAAGAACGGACGGGAGACACCTGATGTTTGAAAGCTCTTCGAGCCGCCGTCACAGAGCGCAAGCTCTCACCGTGGAGTGACTCCGGTCCGCCAATCGTGTAGCCAAGTGGCCACCTGGAGGTGACATGCAAGTATTCGACCGCGTTTCGATGCTGCTCAGACAGAAAGGGAACGACGTATATTCAGTCCCATCGGGCGCATCCGTTTATTCTGCCATCGAGATGATGGCTGATAGGCATGTAGGCGCTCTGCTCGTAATCGACCAAGGTCGTTTGATCGGCGTGATTTCCGAGCGAGATTATGCGCGTAAAGTTATCTTAAAGGGACGAGCGTCGGGAGATACGTTTGTCCATGAGATTATGACTCCATCTCCCATCACCATTCACTGCGACACATCAGTAGACGAGGCGATGCGAACCATGACGGAAAACCGCATCCGGCACCTTCCGGTTATTAACTCGGACGGAATCGTGGCCGGCGTCCTGTCGATCGGCGATCTCGTCAATTGGATTGTGACATCGCAAGACGAGGCAATCCATCATCTGGAGCACTACATCGCCGGTGACCTTTGCCACTAGCGTTTTTGGGACTTATCGGAGGCCGCTCGTGGCGCCGCTGATGGCGTTCCACAGCGGCGCAGGGTAGACGCCTAGCACAATCAGCGCCAAGGCGAGCACGCCAAGAACAACGCTGGCAGTTACTGCGGGTCGCACAAAAGCCGGCTGGCCGGATACACCGGTAAGGCTCGTGAACATGGCAACAATCACGCGCAGATAGTACACCAGGCCGATGGTGCTGCTGACGATCAGCACGATGATAAGCGTCCATGCTGCTTCTGAAGCGCCCGCGGTCAGCACATAAAACTTCCCTAGAAATCCGGCAGTTAACGGAATTCCCGCCAATGACAATACCATCGCAGTGAACACCGAAGCGAGGACCGGTCTGCGCCAGAAAAGGCCCCGAATGTCATCGAATGTTTCCGCTTCGCGCCGCTCGTCGCTCACCATCAGCAGCGCTCCGAATGCGCCAAGAATGCTGATCATATAAGCCGCGAGATAGTAAGTCGCGGCAGGCCAGCCTAAGCCACCTCCGGCAATAACAGCTACAAAGAAGTAGCCCATGTGCGCAATAGATGAATAAGCCAGGAGCCGTTTGACGTTCGTCTGCCGCAGTGCGAGGAGGTTCCCCGCCAGCATCGAAGCGATGGCAACGATAGTAAGCACCAGCAGCAACGGGGCGCTCGGGGCTCCGGTCCCGACAGACAGCCAGCGCAACAAAAAGGCAAAAACGCCGCCCTTCGATACGCTCGCGACAAAGGCGGTTACCGGCAAGGGCGCGCCCTGGTAAACGTCAGGTGTCCAAAGATGGAACGGCACCACAGCCAGCTTGAACCCGATACCGGTGAGAACAAGCACCATACCTGCAAGGTGGGAAAATCTGGCGACGCCTTCTCCCGGGAACGCACTTATCCGTCCGATTTCCATGGTTCCTCCGGCCACGTAGAGGAGAGCCAGGCCAAATAGCAGAAAAGCCGAAGAAGATGCCGCCAAGACCAGGTACTTGATACCCGCTTCGAGCGGCAGAGGTTCGGTGCGCGGATATGAGATCAACGCATACAGAGAAATGCTCAGTAGCTCCATGGCTAAGAAGAGGGAAATCATGTGGCTGGCCGCAGCAAGCACCATGGAGCCCACCGTTGCCAGAAGCAGTAACAGGTAAAACTCTTCCTTGTGCTCGGACCGGCCTTGCAGGTATGGGAACGACAGCAGAACCACTACGGCGCCTGCGGCAACCACCAGGCCCATGTAAATCAACGCGTATCGGTCAATCGTTAAGAGCAATGCAAGGCGAACAGGCGCCACAGTTGAGGCAGGCCAGAGGGAAATGAACGAAAGCACGAGTCCGGCAAAGGATACAGCCGCCGTCACTCGATGATTGCGCTTAATGGCGATGCCAATCATGACGATGAGGGCCGTAAGCGCAACGACAAGCGGAGGCAATGCGGCAGTAATCATGTTCTATTTCCTTATTGGCTGAACGAGAGCGACGTTCTGAACAGGATTCGCTGGAGGCGGCTGAAACATTCTGATGAACGACTGCGGATACAGACCCAGCCAAAGCAGGCACAGCATCATGGAACCGAAAATCACCCACTCGCGCGGGACAAGGTCCGGTAGCCGCCAATTGTTGCGATTCGGTCCTTGGAACACCTGGGAGCTGATCTTGAGGCCGTAGAGCGTGGCGGCAATGATCCCCAACGTCGCAACGGCCGTCAGGCTGATATGCGCGCGATAGGCGCCGAACAGTACCAGGAACTCACCAACGAAGTCGCCGAGACCCGGCAACCCCACGGAAGCCATGACGAAGAAGAGGCCAGCGCCGCTCAAGGCCGGCGCGGTCTCCCACAATCCACCCATTCGCGCGATCTCGCGTGTGTGCATCCGCTGCTGCAGGACACCCGCGATGATAAACAGAGCGCCTGTGCTGATGCCATGGCTGATCATTTGAACGAATGCGCCAGTAAGCGCAATCTGATTACCGGCGAAGACGCCGATGAGAACGAAGCCCATGTGGCTTACGCTGGTGTAGGCAATCATTCGCTTAAAATCGTTTTGCGCGACGGCCAGTACCGCGCCGTAGAGAACTCCGATGACGCCGAGCGTCATCATCACAGGAGCAAAATCGCGGGCAGGCCCTGGAAACAACGGGAGAACAAATCGAATCAAGCCGTAAGCCCCAGTCTTCAGCAGCAAGCCCGCGAGAATTACGCTGCCTGCCGTGGGCGCTTCCGTATGCGCGTCGGGGAGCCAGGTATGAAAGGGGAAAGCGGGAAGCTTCACCGCAAATGCCGCAAAGAAGCCAAGCATGAGAAAGCTCGCCGCCGCGGGCGAAAGCGGCATATTCACCAGCGATTCGTAATCGAAGGTGAAGAGCCCTGTGCCTTGCCGGTGAATGACAGCCAGCGCAACAATCGCCGCCAGCATGAGCAAGCCACTGAGCTGAGTGAACAGGAAGAACTTGATGGCCGCGTATACTCTTCGCTCGTGTCCCCAGATTCCGATCAGGAAGTACATGGGAACGAGCATCAGCTCCCAGAACAGGTAGAACAGAAACAGATCCACGGACAGGAACACGCCTGTAATGCCGGCTAATACCCACAAAAGATTGAAGTGGAAAAATCCGATGCGTTCCTGTATCTCGGTCCAGGATGCCAGAATCGCCATCAAGCCGAGAAAGAAGGTCAATAACAGCAGCGCCAGGCTCAGGCCGTCTATTGCCAGATGGAAGCGAATGCCCAACTGTGGAATCCAAGCGTAATTCAGTTCGTTGATCCATCGCGCATTGGATGGGCTGCCCCATAGAGAGATCCCAAGCAGCAGATCGAGTCCAATTGCGCCGGCAGCAATCCAGCGGCAAGCGCGGGCACTCGTCCGCGCGGCCACCAGGGAAACGGCACCACCGATTAGAGGAATCAGAACAAGCCAGAGCAGAATCATGTCACGTTCCCGTTAACGCGCGAACAGAATCACGGCGAATAGGACAATGGAGCCGGCCGCCACTCCAGTGGCATACAAGCGGATACGCCCGCTCTGCGTTACCCGTAATAGCAAGGAGATCCGGTCCGCCAGTGTCGCCAAGCCCGTGTAGATTGCATCGACCACGTCGGATGCGCTCCGATTCACCACGAAGCGGAAAGGCGCAGCAAAAAGGTGATCGTAGAGCCAGTCGACGCCCCAACCGGAATACCAGAGGCGAAGCAACAGATCCTCGCGCGGCACAATTTTTCGCCACGGGGCGTAGATGAAGTATGCGAATCCGAGGCCAATGGCAAAGGCAGCGCTGGCGCAAAGGGCAGTAATGATCTCGGTAATAGGACCTACATGGACTTCGTTGAGCGGTGGAACGACCGAGTTCAGGAAGTTGGAAAGCGCCGGCACGCCGCCGAAATCGGGAGGAGTATCAACGTAGCCACCCAATACCGACAATACGCAGAGAACGCAGAGCGGGATGGCAGCGGCGGCTCCGGGCTTATATGAAATCTCCCGTTTCTCTGGTCCATAGAAGACCAGAAGAATCATTCTGTACGTGTAGAAGGATGTCATGGTGGCGCCCATCATACCGGCGATCCAAAACCAGCCATTGCCGTTTGGGCCCGCCCATGCCTGCCAGAGAATCAGGTCCTTGCTGAAGAACCCTGCCGTGATGAGCGGCAGGCCCGCCAGTGCCGATCCGCCAATCACGAAGGACCAAAAGGCCAGCGGCAGCTTAGAGCGCAGGCCTCCCATGTGGAACATGTCCTGGTCGTGATGCATGGCCTGAATGACGACGCCGGCCGCGAGGAACAGAAGCGCCTTGAAAAACGCGTGCGTCATGAAATGAAAAAGCGCAGCCGACCATGCGCCGAGGCCGAGAGCCAGGAACATGTAGCCGATCTGACTCATGGTGGAATAGGCGAGCACGCGTTTGAGGTCACGCTGGGCGATTGCGCTGCACGCGGAGAGCAACATGGTAGCTCCGCCAATCAGCGCGACAGCAAGCTGTACCTGCGGAGCGAGGATGAACAGGGCATTGGTGCGGGCGATCAGGTAAACACCGGCCGTAACCATCGTTGCGGCATGAATCAACGCGCTCGTGGGAGTCGGGCCTGCCATGGCATCGGGTAGCCACGTTTGCAGTGGGAGCTGGGCTGATTTGCCGACGGCGCCTCCGAGTAGAAGCGCCGCAGCAGCAATGGCTATACCGCTGCCGATCGGCCACTGTTCGTTCGCCCGCCGCATGAGTTCCTGAATATCCAGCGTCTGCAACTGCGTGGCGATAAGAAAGAGTCCGATCGCCATGGCTGTATCGCCGACGCGCGTCACGAGAAAAGCTTTATTTGCGGCACGCACGTTGGCCGGCTCTCTGTACCAAAAACCGATCAGCAGGAAGCTGCACAAGCCGACGCCTTCCCAACCCAAATACAAAAGCAAGAGATTGTTGGCCAGCACAAGCGTGAGCATGGCTGCCACAAACAGATTCATGTAGGCGAAGAACCGGGCGAACCCATCGTCATCGCGCATGTACTCGACCGAGTACAGATGAATCAGAAAACCCACAAAGGTGACGACAAGCACCATCACGAGCGCAACGGGATCGAAGTAAAAGGCGATTTCGGGCCGGAATCCGGCTACATCCATCCACACCCACAGATGCTGGGTCCAGGCATTGCCGACCGGCGGAGATTGGAGGAATTGTGCAGCAGTCAGAATGGCAACGAGCGCCGATAATGCAATGGAAGCCGTGCCGAGCCACGCAATGAGCCTTCGGGAGAATCGCGAGCCGGTCAAGGCCAGCACCACCGCGCTTGTAAACGGGAACGCCGGAATCAGCCAGAGCAGATGTTGCATATCATCCCTTCATTTCGCTCGCGGTGTCAGAATCGAGCGTTGGCTCGCGCCGATGAAATTGCAGCAGTAGCGCCAGGCCGACGGACACCTCGGCTGCAGCCATCGCCAGGATGAACAGGAACATGACTTGGCCGTCCGGCTTACCCCATTGATAGCTACCGGCCACAAACGCGAGGCCTGCAGCGTTCAGCATGACCTCGACCGACATCAACGTGAAGATGAGATTACGCCGCGTGAGAAGTCCGATCAGACCCAGCGCGAACAGGATCACCGCCAGGTTCAGCACGTGCAGCATCGGTACCGGCACTAATTCGTTCCTCCTCTCTGGAAACACGTCTTCCAAGGTGATAGGCCCCTACGAGACCAGACATGAGCAACAGCGAGGCGAGTTCAACTGCAATGGCATAGGGCCCGAATAGCGCGATGCCAATCTCCTTGGGCGTCACAACATGCAGGGCGCCCGGTGTGGGAGTAACGTGTAGCGTTACGAAAATCAGCTCGCCGAAAAGGATTGTCGCGAGACCGGAGGGCCAGGCCCAGACGCCAGGTTTGAGCCAGGTGGTTTCTACCTCCATCGCATGATCCCCCACATTGAGCATCATGACGACGAATAGAAACAGCACCATAATTGCGCCTGCGTAGATGATCAGCTCGAGCGCGGCCAGAAAAGGCGCGCCAATGACGTAGAAAACTACGGCAACGGCCAGCAGCGAGATGATCAGATAAAGCAGCGCATGCACGGCATGGCGTCGCGTGATGGCGACAACAGTCGCGAGGACAGCGACTGCCGCGGCAATGTAGAAGGCAATTAGCATAATTCGTTTTCCATTAGGGCAGCAGGCTGTGCAGATCGACGGGCGCGGTTTCGTTTTCCGCTTGCCCCTTGTCCTTCCCCCCGATGGCGACACCAGCAATGCGCCAGAAATTGTAATCGGGATACTTGCCGGGTCCATCGACTAACAGGTCTTTCTTCTCGTAGACGAGGTTCTGCCGGTTGTACTCGCCCATCTCAAAATCAGGAGTAAGTTGAATGGCGTATGTGGGGCAGGCCTCTTCGCAAAAGCCGCAGAAGATGCAGCGCGAAAAATTGATGCGGAAAAATTCAGGATAGCGACGGCCATGCTCGTCTTCAGTCGCCTGGAGCGAGATGCAATCGACCGGGCAAGCCACCGCGCAAAGGTTGCAGGCAACACAGCGCTCGCCGCCATCGGGATCCCGCGTCAGAATGATGCGGCCGCGATAACGCGGGGCAAGATAGGGCTTCTCTTCCGGGTACTGGATGGTTTCGCGCTTGTGAAAAGCATGCCGGAAAACTTCCCAAAGCGAGCGCAACAGGCTTAACACGTGTGTTTCCTCCGCATCACCTTAAAGCGAGCACCACCGCGCCGGTGACGAGTATGTTGATCAGCGCGAGCGGCAGCAAGTACTTCCAGCCCCACAGCATCAATTGATCGAACCGGGGCCGCGGAAGAGCAGCGCGCAGCAGAATGAACAAGCAGATAAACGCCAGGGTCTTGATTGCAAACCAGAGTCCGGCGGGCAAGACCGGCCCCAGCCAGCCGCCGAAGTAGAGCAACGCAAGGGCCGCTGAAATCAGAATGACCGCCATGTATTCGCCGACGAAAAACATGCCGAATTTCATGCCCGAATACTCCGAGTGAAAGCCGGCTATGAGTTCGCTCTCCGCTTCCGCCAAATCAAAGGGCAGGCGCCGTGTCTCGGCCACTCCGGCGATGAGAAATAATACAAACCCCAAGAATTGCGGGACGACGAACCAGACCTTGTGCTGCGCTTCGACTATGTCGGTGAGGCGGAATGAGCCGGCCTGGATTACGACGCCGAGCAGGGAGAGACCCATAAAAACTTCGTAGCTGAGCATCTGCGCGGAAGCGCGGATGCCGCCGAGCAGCGAATACTTGTTGTTCGATGCCCAGCCCGCCAGGACAACGCTATACACGCCAAGCGACGACATTGCCAGCAGGAAAAGAAGCCCTATGTTCAGATCGGCGACGACGAACCCGGGTGCGAGCGGTATTACGGCAAATGAGAGCAAGGCTGTGGCGACAATGATTCCCGGCGCGAGCACAAAAACGCCTTTATCCGCGAACGGCGGAATCCAATCTTCCTTGGTGAAGAGCTTCACCGAATCGGCGAGCACCTGTCCCAGTCCGAACGGACCGACACGGTTCGGGCCATAGCGGTCCTGCCAGAGAGCGAGCAGGCGGCGCTCTACCCAGATCAGTCCCGCGGCCAGGTTCAGCACGATGAACAGGACCACCGCGATAATCAGCAGCGGATAGAGATTTGCCATCATTTGACAACTCCATGAGCTGCTTCCGCCAGCGGCATAAGGCGCCCCATTGCGGTGAAGCAAAGCCGGTCAACAGGCGATATGCCGGACGGGACCAGCGCGACTCCTCGCGGCACATCTTCGCGGAAGCGGACCTCGAGGTGGTACTCCGCATCGCCCGCCCTTACGATCATTCGCTCGCCTGGCTTGACACCAAGCATCCCTGCATCGCCGGCGTTCAGAGCGATATACGAATGCGGCACAAGCTGCGAAATACCCGGCGCGTTGCGGCTTAGCTCTTCCGAACCGAAGATGTGGAAGCACGGCAGGATCAGCCACTTCTCCGGATCGGGTGTAAATGCGGAAGGGATCGCTTCAAAGTATCTCCAGACCGGCTCCTGTACGGGCTCGATCAGGCGGACGCCGGGATCGCCACCTTGCAGGTGGCCGCCGATCTCACTTTGAAACTTATTCACTGATTGAATGGAGTTCCATCCCGGCGACCAGAAGAACGGATTCAAGGCGGGCGGCGGCGGTTGCGGCCCCGATTCCATGGAAAATGCCAGAGCCGAATCCGCGTCGTCGGCGGGCTTCGGTTCATGAACCGAAATGTTGGCGAGCATCGAGGTACGCCCGCTATAACGGTTGGGTTCCCGCGCTACTTTGCCGAACTCGTTGCGCGACGGTGCAGCGTCGTTGATGGCCGCGAGGGCAGGCAATTCACTCGCGAGCGCGGACACAACCTGATCGAATCCTTGCCACTTGTGCCCGTTCGCGCTTAAATCGGCTTCGGGACGCACACCTAACCAGCGCCAGCTTGCGCGCACTTCACCGCTAGGAACGAAGGCCTGAAAGAATCGTTGTGCTCGCCCTTCGTTACTTACGAGTGTGCCGTCCGCTTCCGCAAAGGTGGCTGCTGGAAGCACAATTTCAGCTCTTTCTGTTGTGGCGTTCGCAAGGTGATCCACTACGACAACATGCCGTGCCGCATTCAGGAACGCGGTGACCTCTCTCCTGCCCGTTCTCCGATATAGATCGTTTTCGAGAATGATGACGGTGTCTGCCCTCCCCTGCTCCAGCGACTGGAAGGCCTCCGACAGGGGGCGAGGCTGCATGAGCGCAAGCCCCACGGTGTCACACTCGGGGAAACAGAAGCTCAGCCTGGCCGGCTTCCCCGTTTTGCAGAGGGCCCACGCAACCTGCGCGGCCGCCTCAATCACCGGCTTACTTCCGCAACTGAGGCCCGACACGATCAGTGGAGATTTGGCGGATCGCAGCGCTTCTGCGATGCGGCGCGTGAGAGCCTCCATCGCCGGAGCAAGCTCTGCGACGGAAGGAGCATCGGGATCGATCGCTTGCGCCACTGCGAATCCAAGCCGGGCTATATCGTCTGGAGCTGCGCGAACGGTTTCCGTCGCAACCTCATCGAGCTTCGTCTCATACGGCGAAGCAATGAAAAACGGTTCCTTCTCATCCTGAAGCAGTTCACGAACCGGATGATCCAGCCACTGTGGAATCTTGAGCCGTTTCGCTTTTTCGATTGGCTGCTGTCGCACGGCCTGGCGCAATCGCAACGCCATGAGCGGCAGCACATTCGTGACATCCTCGCCAAGAATCAGAACAGTGTCACAGTGCTCAATTTCATCGAGGGACGGCGAACGCGCCGGCCCGTTCTTCAGCATCTCGAGCGCGGTCAGCGTCAGTGACCGTTCCTGATCCGCAACTCCTGAATAGAAATGATCCGGTCCGACTAGCTGGCGAAGCGCATAATTACTCTCGAGCGAGGCTCGCGGCGACCCGACGCCGATACACTTTCCTTCCCGAAGAATGGCTCCAAACCGGACCATGGCGCTGGTCAGATCGGCTGCCTGCCCATTTACCTTGCATTCACGAATGCGGTTTTCGCTATTAACGAACTCGTAGCCGAACCGCCCGCGGTCGCACAGGAAATAGCCATTCACTTCGTGGTTGTACCGGTTGATCACGCGGCGAAGCGAGTCGTATCGCTCGCCGACGCTGGTATTGCAGCCGGCAGCGCAATGCACGCATACTGACGGCGCCATCTGTAAATCCCATTTCCTCGTGTAGTGCCGCTTCAGCGTGGCATCGGTGAACACGCCCGTCGGGCAGATCTCTACCAGGTTTCCACTGAACTCGTTTTCGAGCACGCCATCTTCGAAGCGGCCGAAATAAACCGTATCGCGCAGACGGAATGCGTTCAGGTCGTGTCCTCCTGCATATTCGCGGTAGTACCGAACGCAGCGCTGGCATTGAATGCAGCGGTTCATCTCATGGTTTATCAGGGGGCCGAGATATTGATTGCGAAAGGTACGCTTGCCGAACCGGTAATGCCGCGCCGTGTGCCCGGTCATCACGGTCATGTCCTGCAAATGGCACTCGCCGCCTTCGTCGCACACCGGGCAATCGTGCGGATGGTTTTCCATCAATCCCTGGATGACTGCCGCCCGGAACTCGCTCGCCTCGTTGTCCTTGATGGATACCCGGGTGCCATCGGAGGCCGGAGTCATGCACGCCATGACGAGCTTGCCGGTGGTGT
This sequence comes from Bryobacteraceae bacterium, assembly GCA_036557345.1. Taxonomy (GTDB): domain Bacteria; phylum Acidobacteriota; class Terriglobia; order Bryobacterales; family Bryobacteraceae; genus Bog-105. The sequence goes on along the minus strand of DATBHS010000097.1, from coordinate 5,156 downwards.
CCTGCTCATCCCGAAATTGCTTGACGGCGCATTGGCGGCATGCGCCCACCGATCCCAGCGCGGGATGCCAGCAGAAATATGGCAGATCATAGCCCAACGACAGAAGCACGTGCAGCAGGTTCTGCGTGGCGTCGGCCTGCCGTGGTTCATTGTCGATGTAAATCGTCGCCACGGCTATCTCCAGGGGCAGCGCTTTTCGTCTACGTGCCGCCGAAAATCGCCAGAGAAGTATTTCAAGGCGCTTTGCAACGGCTCGACGGCGCCCGGAGCAAAGGCACAGAAGGTGCTTCCCGGGGCCAGAAACTTCGTCTGAAAATGCAACGTATCGAGGTCTTGAGCCTCAGCCTTTCCTTGTTCCATAGCCAGCAAAATCTTTTCGGTCCATGACAGGCCGCTCCAGCACGGTGTACACCAGCCGCACGACTCCTGCGCGAAGAAGTGCTCCAAGTTCCAAACCATTCCCACGGGGCAGGTGCCATCATCCAGCACCACCATGGTTCCGGTTCCCAGCCTGCTGCCTGCCTTCTGCACTTCGGTGTAGTCCATGGGCGTGTCCAAATGCTCTTCGACAAGAAAATCGGTGGATGCGCCGCCCGGCAGGAGTCCGCGGAACCGGTATCCGTTGCGCATGCCGCCCGCGTGCTCTTCGAGAATTTCGCGCATCGTCGTGCCCAACGGAAGTTCCCAGCATCCGGGCCGGTTGACTTTGCCACTCATGCCGTAGAGCTTTGTGCCGCCGTCCTCAGTGCGGCTCAGCTTTCGGAACCACTCGGGACCGTTTTTAACAATGTGGTGCACATTGCAGAGCGTCTCGACGTTCTGGACGATGGTCGGCTTACCGAATAAACCCGAGACCTGCGGAAACGGCGGCTTGGTGCGCGGATGGGCCCGTTTGCCCTCCAGAGCGTTCAGGAGAGCGGTTTCTTCGCCGCATATGTAGCGCCCCGCGCTGATATGCAGATACAGTTCAAAACTGTAACCGGATCCAAGCACATCGGGCCCGAGGTATCCGCGCTGCCTGGCTTCGGCTAATGCGACGGAAAGCCGCTCCGCGGACGTGTGGTACTCGCCGCGCAGGAAAATGTACCCGATCCCGGCCTGAATCGCATAGGCCGCGACTGCCATTCCTTCGATGAGTTGATGAGGATCGCCCTCCATAAGCACGCGATCCTTGAAGGTGCCCGGCTCCATTTCGTCCGCGTTCGCGACCAGGTACTTGGGTTTTGGAGCATCCGGTCCCATGGGAACGAAGCTCCACTTCAATCCGGTCGGGAACCCGGCACCGCCCCGGCCGCGCAGATTCGACCGCTTTACCATTTCGGTCACATCCTGCGGCTGCAACGTTAAGGCTTTGCGCAGGCCCTGGTACCCGCCAGCTCGCTCGTAGGCTGCGATATCTACAACGGTTCCATCCGGACGAAGATTGCCAGTGAGTGGTTTGCTGTCGGGCAGTTCACTCATAGGCCGCCAGAATGTGATCAATTTTGCCTTCGTCTACATTGGTATAAAGGTCGCTGTCGACCAACATGGCGGGTGCGTGATCGCAGGCTCCCAGACATACAGCGGGCAACAGGGTAAACCGCCCGTCGGCCGTGGATCCGCCGAGCGTCGTGCCCAATCTGGTGCACAACTGATCACGCACCCGTTCGCAACCCATGATCCAGCAGCTCACGCTGTCGCAGATCAGGGCCACATGTCGTCCAACAGGTTTGCGGCGAATGAGGTTGTAAAAGGTCGCGACTCCGTCCAGGTCGGCTTCCGACATGTCAAGCACTTGGGCGATGTCGCGAATCGCCGCATCTGAGACCCACCCGCGATGCCGCTGCACGATCAGCATCGCGTCGATCGCGACCGCCTGCTTGTTGGGGTAATGCGCCAACTCTTCGTCGATTTCCTTTTGCTCTTCAGCCGTTAGCAAGAGTTTTCTCCTTGATTCCTTTCCTAGCGGTCGATATCCGCCAGCACATAATCGAGACTTCCCAGAATCGCGAGCAGATCCGGAATCATCAGACCGCGGACCAGAAGCGGCAGCATCTGCATATGCGCAAACGATGGCGTTCGAATGCGTGTCCGGTAAGAACCGTTTCCGCCATCGCTCACCAGGTAGTAACCGTTGTTGCCCTTTGTAGCTTCAATCGCCCCCAACGCTTCACCCGGCGGCACGATCGGACCCCAGCTCACGCCCAGAAAGTGATTGATTAACGTCTCGATGTCGTGCATCGTGCGCGCCTTCGGCGGAGGAGTCGTGAGCGGGTGTTCGGCATTGCACGGGCCGCCCGGCATGTTATCCATGCATTGCCGGACGATCCGCAGGCTTTGCCGCATCTCTTCGACGTGCACGATCGCCCGATCGAAGCAATCGCCGGAACGCCCTGTCGGGATATCGAATTCGAGTTGGTCGTAACAGGCGTACGGCTGTTTCTTCCGCACATCCCATTCGAAGCCGCAGGCGCGAAGGTTGGGTCCTGTCATGCCCCATTCGATAGCCTCCTGGATCGTGCAGCCCCCGACGCCCTTCGTGCGCGCCTGGAATAGCCGGTTCCGGATCACCGTTCGGTCATATTCATCGAGGCGCGCCGGCAGATAGTCCACAAAATCGCGCACCATCTTGTCCCACCCAGCCGGGAGGTCCTGTGCAACCCCTCCAATACGGAACCAGTTCGGATGCATGCGCGCGCCGCAAACGGCTTCGACGATTCCGAAGGCCTTTTCCCGATCGTTAAAGGTATAGAAGACGGGCGACATCTGGCCGACATCCTGGGCGAACGTTCCGTACCAGACCAGGTGGCTGATGATGCGAAAAAGCTCGGCCATCATCACGCGAATCATCTGCCCGCGCGGGGGCACCGTAATACCGGCCAGCTTCTCGAAGGCGGTCAGATAAGCGAGATTGTTCATCACCCCGCCGAGATAGTCGATACGGTCCGTGTACGGGATGTAGGTGTGCCAGGTCTGCCGTTCGCCCATCTTCTCCGCACCTCGATGGTGGAATCCAATGTCCGGAACGGCGTTGACAATCTCTTCGCCATCCAACTCGAGGACAATGCGCAAGACGCCGTGGGTGCCTGGGTGCTGCGGTCCCACGTTCAGGAACAGGAAATCAGTATCTTCCCTGCCCCGCGCCATGCCCCATTCTTCGGGCCGGAAGCGCAGAGCTTCCTGTTCGGCATCCAACTTTTCATCGGGCAAGCGAAACGGGCCCATTTCCGTGGCTCGCGCCGGATGATCTTTTCTGAGCGGATGCCCTTCCCACGATCGCGGCATCAGAATGCGCGAAAGGTGCGGATGCCCTTCGAATGCGATCCCGAACATGTCCCAAACTTCGCGCTCGTACCAGTTCGCAGCGGGGAAGACATCGACGATCGAAGGGAGAGTGGCGTGCGCCGAATCCAGTGGAACTTTGAGGCGAACGTACCCGTTCCGCTCATACGAGAAGAGATGATAAACAATCGTGAAATCGCTCGCGGGTTGATCGTCGCGGTGCCTTCGGCCGCGCTCATCAATGGCCGTGACATCGTACACCATCTTGTACGGTCGAGGGACATCATCGTGAAGCTGGCGCACAGCTTCGTGAATCTCATCCCGGCTCAGCCAAAAAGTTGGAATTTCATCACAGGTTTGCTGTGGTTTGGCTGCCGTCCCGACTTCCTGCTGTAAATCCTCTTCAACGAAGAGCGCGCTTGCCATAAGCCCTCTAGACGTGATCAGGCGGTTGAAGCACCGTTAGCTGCTGCCGCGCCGCCCATTTGCCGTCGCGCATAGCCGGCATCTGCGCCTTTTCTACACCTTGCGAACCGACCACCCAGCTCAGCGGCCGCTTTTCTTTCCCCACAGCCTCGCGCAGCAACAGGATGCCTTCCAGAAAGGCGTCGGGGCGCGGCGGACAACCCGGCACATAGACGTCCACGGGAAGAAATTTGTCTACGCCCTGGACCACGCTGTAGATGTCATACATTCCGCCGGAGTTAGCGCACGACCCCATGGAGATGACCCAGCGCGGTTCCATCATCTGCTCGTATAGCCGGCGAATCACCGGAGCCATTTTGATAAAACAGGTTCCGGCAACCACCATCAGATCGGCTTCTCTTGGTGTGCCGCGAATAACTTCAGCCCCGAACCGGGAGATATCGTACTTACTCGTAATGCTGGTGGCCATCTCCACGAAGCAGCAGGAAAGTCCAAAGTGAAAGGGCCAGATCGAGTTCTTCCGGCTCCAGGCGACCAGGTCCTCCAGCTTGGAGAGAATCAAGGTCCGGCGGACTGCCGAATCGAGAGGCTCCGATCCGGATCCATTCCCGGCAGGGGAACCATTCACGCTGCTGAGCGACCAGCGCATAGAGATTTCCTATTTCAAGACCGCTCCCGTTGGTCGCGGCTCTGTAACTCTCCTAAACCGTCCTGAGCCCCATTCCAGCGCGCCCACTCGCCATAAGTAGCCGAGGGCCGCAAGCAAAACCAAGATGAATATCGAGACCTCGGCGTATCCGATCCAGCCTGTTTCCCGAACCGCTACTGCCCAGGCAAAGATGAAGACCGCTTCGAGATCGAAGATTACAAAGAACATCGCGACTAAGTAGAACTTAGCTGAGAGGCGCACGCGCGCCGAGCCTTCTGAGGATATGCCGGACTCGTACGGGAAATCGGTAGAACGGTCGTGATGGCGTTGGCCAAGTAAGTAGGAGAGCCCTAACATGGCTCCTACTAAAAACACGACCAGGGCAATATAGACGCCCAACGGCCAGAGGTCCACGGTTTACCTCCGGAAGCAGCGCGTTAACGCTACGTCTCGGCCGAAGTATGCATCCGTTCCAACTCAATTACAAGTTAAATATTAGGTTAAATGTAAGTCAGCCGTCAGCCCTCAGCGGTCAGCCATCAGCCGTTTTTTTTAGTGGCGAGGCTAAGCCTCGCCTGGGCCAAAGCCCACCCTCACCGGTCAGGCGGCTTCTTCGTCGGAGTCGGGATCCCAGTCGGCGAACAGATTGGGGTCGAGTTGCATGGCCCGGACTTCAATCTGCCCGAGTGAAAATTCGAACCCAAGTTTTGCCGGGTCGTCGAAATCGTCCTGGCGATCTTGTTGAACTGCTTCAATGTACTGCCGGGCGGCTTCGTCCAGGCGCGCCTTGGTCTGGCGCCTGCGCTTTTCCTGCAACTCG
>DATBHS010000096.1:0-23723 GCA_036557345.1 Bryobacteraceae bacterium | reverse complement strand
ATTCACCGCATTCACACGGTTCGCTCCGTCATAGCCCGTCGTCACCTCCCGTCCCGACGGATACGTTTCCGAAGTCAAGGCTCCAGCGAGATTGTAGGCATAGGCAAACGAATACGTCTGACTCGCCGTCACCTGGTTGCTTCCGAGCACATTCCCCATCACATCGAAGCTCGTGTAATTGGTCGTCGAGTTCCCGTTCCCTATCGACGCCAACTGTCCTCGGCCGTTCGGCGCCGCATCGTACGTATACGTCACCGCCGGTGTTCCGTCTGAATAACTGGTCTGTATCACCCGGTTCAGCGCATCGTAACTGTTGCTGGTGGTGATGCCGCGATCGTCCCTCTTCGTCAGCACGTTTCCTACATTGTCGTACGTATAGCTCACCGTGCCGCTCTCCGGATTCCCCGCCGTCGCCAGTCGCTGTAAGGAATCGTAGGAGAACGTGCGGGTCTGCGACCCTTGCGCCACCTTTTGCAGCGTGCCGTCCGCGGCGAACGTGTACGTCGTGGTGTAGTTCAGGTGCGGGCTGGATCCCGGATCTTCCACCACCTGCATCAATTGCCCCAGCGCGTCATACATCAACTGCTTCTTGTGCCCGGCCGGATCCGTCACGGTCGTCACGTTGCCGGCATAACTCGTCACCGTCGCCGCCCCGTCCGCCGTCGTCACCTGCGTCGTCCGCCCCAGGCCATCATAGCCATACGTCGTAGCGTAGTTCAGCCCGTCGCCCGGCCGCGACGGATTCGTCGTCACCACCACTCGCCCCAGCGCATCGTAGCTCTGCGTCGTCGCAATGTGCTGCGTCCCGTTCTCGAACCGGTCCGTCTCGATCATCCGCCCGAACCCATCCGAAATCGTCTGCTGCTTCAGCGCCCCGTCCCCGGCGCTCGCCTGATCCTGCTGCGTGATCGCTTGCGTCGCGCTCGGATAACTGTAATACGTATGGCTGCCGTTGGCATAATTCACCTGCGAAATACGGTCGATCCCAAAACCCGAAACCCCGTAGTTGTAACTGGTATACTGCCCCCTCAGATCAGCCGTTAACATCGGCTGGCCGGTGCTGTAATCGTAATTCGACTGAAACGGCAACTGCCCCAGCGCGTTCGAGACCGCTGTCACAAACCCGTACGAGTTCCGGTTCGTCCCGTCGGCGTAGTTGTCGTTATAGGAAAACGAAGTCGTGTGGTTGTTCGCGTCCGTAATGTTGATCAGGTTGCCGGCAATGTCGTAGGACTGGTACGTGTTCAGCCACGTGCTGTTTGAAATCAGACGCTGTCCGATAGTGGTCACGTTGCCTCTCGGGCCCCCGCCTGCGAAGTTCGCATTATCGTGGCCGATCACTCCCGGGCAGTTGTATATGGGAGTGGCCGGGTTTCCATATTGGTCATAGCCGTACTGCGTGAAGCCGTACAGGTTATTCGATCCGTCGTACACCTTGATCGCCAGCGGCAGATTCAGAATATTGATGTTCGCGTAGCTGGAATCAGTAACGGGCGTGATTTGCGTGTCCCGCAGCAAGCTGCCCGGAGCCCCGCTGCCCCACGCATAATCTTTCTGATCGGTGAGGTTGTTGTACTGGTCGTACGTGTACGTACTCTTCTTCACCGACGCCCCGCTATTCAGGCTCGTGGTAACCGTCTGCACCGTGGAACAATTAACCTTACAGTTGTTTTGCGCGTAAGAAATAGTCTGGCTTTCCAGTAAAGTCGACCCGTCCTTATGGTAGTAATTGATGGTCGTCTTCTGGTTATAATTCCAGGCATTATAGTTGTTGGCCGAACTGGGCATTGCGCCCACGCTCCCGATCGTGTAAGTTTCCTTGGCGAGAAGGTTGTTGCTGCCATCGTAGCGATCGATTTCATTGCCGGGGAAATCGGTTCGGGAGACGACGGCTCCATTCAGTTTTTCGCGCCGCTCCCGCAGAGATCGCGTGAGTAAATACAGAGCCGCTGGAGAGGCTGATACCCACTGAGTGGAGGAATTATAGTCGTATTCAATGACGCCGCCCGTGGGCAGCGTGATCTGTGCGACGTCGCCGTAGGAATGATACGTGAACGTGTACTTCGAGCCATCCGGCAGGTCGATCTCGGAAACAATGTTATTGGGATTGAACTGCTGGCTGAGGTTGCTGCCCTGCGTAGATGTCGGGATCTGCGGCCAAAGCTGGTTGAACGTCTGAAGCGACTCGCCGGAGGCCAGGTGGCTCCCGAGCCAGTCGTACTTCACGGTAATGGTGCGCGATCCTCCCCCTGCTCCCGAATATTGAATCTGGGACTGGCTGCTGCTGGTGCTCAGCGTGTAGGCTCGATTTAGCGAATCTGTGATACGGGTTGACGAGATAGCCGTGATATTTCCGTTTCGATCGCGAATTTGTGTGGTAGACCCGCCACTGATCGTGTAAGTGGTTCCGTCGCGCAGGATGAGCGTGCCGGTGGCTGAAAGGGTCCCCGCGCCGCAACTCGTGGTGTCGCTGATGGCGCTGCTCGAAGTGAATTTGGCATAAGAGCCGTCGTCCGCGATAAAGACCGTTCCGCGGTTATAGCCGGGCGGCTCCGGCGTTCCATTTGTCTGCTGATCGACAAATTCGGTTTCCGTGCCATCCGGCGCCGTGAAAGTGCCCCGGGTCAGGGTGTTGTGGTAGGCGCTTCCCGAACAATAATCACCGCCCTTACGAAACATCAGGCTGCTTTGGCCGAAGTCGACCGGAAGCGGGTTCCAGCCGGTGGTTACGACGTAGCCGTAGCCCGTCTGGCAGCCGTACTGATTGCAGTTGTATTGGTATTGGACCGCCCTTGTATTCCAGACCTCGCTGCCCAGGTGAATGGTGATCGGCACGCTGACGCTCCCGCGGCCCTTCACAATCAGCAAGGGGATGTTTACGTTTAACATCCCGCTCGCCGGGTTGATGGTTTCCAGTCCGCTCAGGCCAATGGTCCCGAACGGACTGCTCGGCATGGTCTGGCCCGGCGTGTAGCCGTCAAACGGCGAGGCGCTAGATTGCGCCCACCCGAGGGCCGGCGCAAGGATCGCAAACGCGGCAAGGGTACAGCAGGTGTATAAACGGATTCTCATGGGATGCTTTCTCAATTGGCCGTGATGGTGATATTCACGACCCAGTCCGGATGAGACTGAAATTGCAACTGGTAATTGCCGGGCGCGAGCTGGATAGTCTGATGATCGTGCTGTTGAGTCTGCGTAGAATGCAGATCGAGCAGGTGCGGGACGCTGGGTTGCGGTGCGGCGTTCTGCGGTGCACTGTCTTGCTGCGTAGTGTCTGCCTGCGCAGTATCAGGCTGTGCAGTGTCTTGCTGCGCAGTGTTCTGCTCCACGCTCTCTTGCTGAGCAGGGTCTTGCTGCGCTGCGTCTTGCTGCCCGGTGCTTTCTTGAGTAGCGTTTTGCGGCGTAGCGCTTTGTTGAACGGCCGGCAGCAGCGAGTACGCATCCTCCAGAAGACCGGACCGGTTCGAGACGTCGAGCACGAACGGAGTATTCGTGTGAGTAACAGTATTCGGATAAGGCCCGAGCCGCGTGACCGTGATCGCGACAGCGTCCACGGGCGGCGTCGTCACTGTCTGCATCTGGGCCGGCAGCGTCTGCATCTGCGCCGGCGCAAAAGATGCCGGCAAAACAAGTAGGGCTGCCAGGGCCGGCAAGTGGAACGCGCGAAGCTTCTTCTTGTGTACTGATCTCATGACTTTGTCTTCTCTTTTGATTGCAGTGTGGAACCGGTACGAACGCACCCAAACAATTACGGGTTTTCGACCGCGATCGGCTGGCCGTTCAGATAGATGTAGTCCTTCGCCGGGTAATGCGCCGTTAACGTGCCGGTGATCTGTAGGTAGGGAGACTGAGCCGAAAGCAGCAACTGCGCCGTTAAATTGCCATTCGTTTGGCTACTCCAGATCGCAGTAGAGCCGTTATAGATGACGAAGCTTCCGTCGCCCTGAAAGGCTGCGAAACATTGGTTTGCACCGCAGTTTTGACCTCCCGTTCCGCTGTTCCAGAGGGCAGTGCCGCCCTGATAAAGCACAAGGTTGCCATCGCCCTGCATTATCAGAAAAGCCGGTCCCAAAATGACGGACGCGCCTTGTGCGAGCCTGAAATTTCCTGCGCTGAAGATGTAAGCATTCGCCCAAAGAATCGACTGGTTGGTTCCGACGATTTCCATGTGCGGTAACTGATCGGTCAACACCAGCACCGCTCCGGAGTTACCGCCAGTAACGCTCTGCCACAGCGGAGTCGAGCCGTTGTAAACCACGAAGTTTCCGTCCGCCTGAAACACCGCCTTGCATTGGTTTGTGCCACAGCTTTGACCGCCCGTGTTACTCGCCCAAAGGGGAATACTGTTCTGGTAGAGCACGAGGTTCCCATCGCCTTGCATCGCAAGAGATAGATTCCCGGAAGGCGATCCTATCTGGACCGAGGTGCTCTGTGGAATTGTCAACGAGCTGTAAGTCGTTGCGTGGGCGGCCTTCACGCATAGGATTGACAGCCCGATCTGCAAAGCGACCGGGCCGAAAGTAGACCGAAGACGAACCATTCCTGAGTGCTGGACCTCCGATTCCAGTCGGCACACACATCGATCCCGCATGAGGCTGCGGAATCAACTTTTGTGCTTACGAGACTATTGAAGATAAGAATCGCCCAGCATGGGAAATAAAGTCAATTAAGTACGCTTGTTGCGGAGTAATGGTACTGCATTTGTCAGTAACTACTCTTATATCTATATAAGTGTCGTGCAAATTGACTTTATTCGTAACGCCTGATACCGCCAACTCCGCCATCAGTGCCGCTCAAGAAAGACGCGCGCGCCAAAAGACTGGATCACAACGCTAATCTCTCTCATTCCAAAGCACTTCACCCCAATTCGCTTGCACCCGTCCCGTATACTGGTTCTAGAGAGCCGGAAACGCTTGTACGCGTCTCCGGCTTTTTTATTTTCCAAATCAGGAGCCTTTACATCCGTGTCTACCGAAGCCCAAATCGCGGCCAACCGGCACAACGCGCAACTCAGTTCCGGTCCCAAGTCAACCGAAGGTAAAGCGAAGATCTGCTTGAACGCCTTCCGGCACGGTCTCGCCGGAGCCTTCATGATCCTTGACGGTGAAGTTCGCGAAGATTTTGATGAACTCTACGAAGGATTGCGCGCCGAACACCAACCCGAATCGCCCACCGAAATCCTGCTCGTCGAAAGCATGGCGCAGCACTACTGGCTGAAGCAGCGGGCGCTCCGTCTCCAGGCGCAGTGCTTCGACGGCGATGAAAAGACGCTCGGGCTCTACCTCCGCTATCAGACCACCCACGAACGCGCCTTCTACAAAGCGTTGAACACCCTCGTAAAGCTGAGAGCCGACAAGCGCAAAGCTGAAATTGGCTTTGTTTCGCAGCAGAACCGCGAGCGTGAACGAGCGGAACAAGCGCGTCAGCAGACGGAGCTCAACGAAGCCCGCGTCCGCCTCGCCAACGCCAAGGCGCAGCACCTCGAAATCGATTCCGACATTCACCAGACCATCGAAGCCCCGCTCCCCGGCCACATGCGTATTCCTTTTGATGTCATGCGCACCACCTTCCGCTCCGTCGTCGATCAGGTCTCCCGCGAACTGAAGGCCAAAGAAGAAGCAGCGTAGGAAGCTCGGCCTGCCCGGCCCCAAAATCTCCTTTGGCAACGCCACCATTCTGTGCCATACTGATGTGGCACCACCACAGGAGAACGATGACGGAACAAAAACTCGACCTTCTGCAAGGCACTTTGGACGTGATGGTCTTGCAGACCCTCGCGGCTCTCGGACCGCTTCACGGCTATGGCATTGCACGACGGATCGAACAGGTCAGCGGAGACCAGGTTCTGCTCAATCAAGGCACTATCTATGCATCGCTGGTGCGGCTCCAGCAACGAGGATGGATTTCGGCCGAGTGGGGAAACTCCGATAACAACCGCAAGGCGAAGTTTTATTCGATCACGAAGAGAGGCCGGAAGCAGTTGAGCGCCGAGACTGCTTACTGGCAACGGCTCGCCGACGTCATGGGACGCGTGTTGGCGTTATCACCGGAGGGCGAAATCCATGATTGACATGATCCGGGAAGCGCTCAACCGGCTGCGCTCAGCTTTCCGCAAGCGGCAGATGGATGGAGATCTTGAAGCGGAGCTGAGCGCGCATATGGCACTTGCGGTCGAGGAGAACGTCCGCCAGGGCATGTCCGCCGAAGAAGCCCGCCGGTTGGCGCTGGTCAGGTTCGGTGGAGTGGAATCCGCGAGGGAGTTGCATCGCGATGCGCGCGGCTTGCCTACGCTCGACAGCATTCTCCAAGACTTCCGTTACACTTTTCGCACCCTGGGCCGCAATGCCGGATTCACGACGATGGCGATCCTGATTGTCGGGCTCGGCATTGGCGCGTGTTCCATGGTCTTTAGCGTCTTGAATACCCTTCTGATTCGCCCGTTGCCTTTCCGCGATCCGGGCCGCTTGGTCTGGATCGCGAACGATACTGGTACCGGCTTATCTGCACAAACCGTCCAGGTAAGCCATTTTCTCGATTTTCGAGAACAGAACCGATCGTTTTCCGACGTTGCTGCGTACTTTGCTTTCTATGGCGTAGGCGACAACAAGTTGAGCGGGCAAGGTGAGCCCGAGCGTCTGAGCGGAGTGCCCGTATCTCAGAATTTTTTCCCGCTCCTTGGCGTTCAACCGCAATTCGGACGATTGTTTACGGCTGAAGAATGCAAATGGAACGGCCCCAAAGTGGTACTACTAAGCCACGGGCTTTGGGAGCGGCGCTTCGCTTCCGATCCGGGCATCATTGGCCGCCGGCTTACGCTGGATGACGCTCCGGCTTCGGTTGTGGGGGTTCTGCCAGCCTCGTTCGACTTCGCAAGCGTGTTTGCACCGGGCAGTCACGTCGATCTCTATTTCCCCTTCCCGTTGAGCAAGGAGACCGACCAGTGGGGCAACACCTTGGCGATCATCGGCCATTTGAAGCCGGGCGTGAGCGTTTCAGCCGCACAGGGAGAAGCGACGGTGCTCGGCGCGAACATAACGCGCGAGCACCCTAAGCGGAATGATTTCATCCCAAGACTCACCGCCCTGAGAGATCACGTCAGCGGGCGGCTCCGGCCGGCCTTGTTCGTGCTCGCATGCGCCGTGGGAGTGGTGATGCTGATAGTGTGCGCAAATCTGTCGAACTTGCTGCTGGCCCGCACGGCGACGCGGCAAAAAGAGATTGCGATTCGGACGGCGCTTGGCGCGGAAAGGGGCCGTTTGGTTCGTCAAATGTTGACCGAGAGCGTCGTGCTGTCATGCTGTGGCGCGGTGCTCGGCTTGCTACTGGCAATTGGCGGAACGCGCACGCTAGCGCATCTTCATTCCTTTAGCATCCCGCTTCTGCAGGACATTCGAATCGATACCGGCGCGCTCGGCTTCACTTTGTTGACAGCCGTGCTAACAGGTCTGGCGTTCGGAATCGTGCCGGCGATTCAAATCCGCGTAAGGACCGTGGGCGATGCGCTGAAGGACAGCCATCGCGGATCCAGCGAGGGCAGAGAGCATACCTGGATTCGCGGGGCGTTGGTGGTGTCCGAGATCGTGTTTGCCTGTGTTCTTCTGGCCGGAGCGGGACTATTAATTCGAAGCTTCCTGCGAGTATTGGATGTCAACCTGGGATTTCGGCCCGAGCAGGCCGCGGCGTTACGCATCGACCCCAGCTCAAGGTACTCTACGCAGGCTCAGCGGAACGGGTACTTCAATGAGGCACTCCGCCGCGTGAAATCCATTCCCAGGATCGATGCGGCGGGCCTGACGGACGCGTTGCCTCTCGGCCGTAACCGGAGTTGGGGTGTCGTGCCAAAAGGCCGGGTATACCCACGAGGACAGAATCCCGACGCCTTCGTACGAATTGTGAGCGATGGGTACTTCAAGGCCATGGGAGTCCCCCTGCTTGCAGGCCGCGATTTTACCGAGCGCGATACACCCTCGAGCCAACCCGTGATCATGATTAACGAAACGATGGCGCGGACTCTCTGGCCCGGTCAGAATGCGATCGGACAGATCATGCAAGCGGATCGTCCCGAGCGGCGAGTGATCGGCATCGTCGCCGACGTGCGGCATCTGGCACTCGAGCAAGGATCGGGGTCCGAGATGTACCTGCCCATCCGGCAAACCGACGACTACGGCTCGGTCGACCTCGTCGTACGGACCAGGCTCCCTCTTGCCGGGCTCGCATCTGAAATTCGCACGGCTCTCAAACCGCTTGAGCCCAATCTGCCGACAAACGATTTCCGTCCGCTACGGCAACTCGTAGATAGAGCGGTGTCGCCCCGTCGATTCGTCGTTGCTTTGCTCGCCGGATTCGCGTGCTTTGCTCTTATACTTGCGTCGCTTGGAATCTACGGTGTCATTTCCTATTCGGTGAATCAGCGGACCCAGGAGATTGGCATACGCATGGCGCTGGGAGCCTCGGCGGGAGATCTCCAGACGCGCATTCTCGCGCAGACACTCAGCCTGACGGCGGTGGGGTTGCTGCTGGGAGTCGCTGTTTCCTGGTTGGTCGCACGCGGCCTGAGTGGGCTGCTTTTCGGAGTTACGGCCAACGACCCGGTCACGTTCTTCGGGATGTTGATCATACTCACCGCAATCGCGGCTTTAGCCGGTTATCTTCCGGCGCGCCGCGCTTCACGAATCGATCCGATGGTGGCCTTGCGAGCAAGCTGAGGCTGAGAGTATTCTGGCGTTACTTACTACTTCGCAGCCGTTGAGCCGCCGTACCGGTTGAGCTCTTGTCTGAATGTGTTTGAAGGCGGCATTCCGGTGAACTGTCCGGTCAGTATTTCCTTGCTCGTGACCTTACGGCCGTAGAGCCCTTGATTCGCATCGTTGTCCGGGCGCAGCGTTCCTCCTTGCAGTGAGAGTCCGCCAAAAATGCCTCTCGATCGCGACCAGGAGAGAATGTCGGCGCGCATCGTCGCGTCGGTCTGCGCGGTGGTGTCGCGTCCTACTGGTCCGGCCGCGCCAGAAGCCTCGGCGCCGAGCGTGAATTTACTGGCCAAGAGCCCATTCATGCCCTTCTTGCTCATGACCAGCAGGATCAGGTCCGTTTCGGAACCGCCAATCTGCAGCCCGAAACCGCCGCCCTCGATACGCATGCCTGCCGGATTCGTCCATCCACCGCTCTTCTTGCGGCACGAGGCATAGCCGCGGCCATACTTTCCGGAGAAGATGAAGCCGCCTTTCTTCATGCTCGGGATGACGATCACGCACTGGGCCTTCCGGAACAGAGTGCTGGGTATGCCTTTATCCGCCGCACCCATGATTTCCTGCAACGTTTCACCGGCAGCCTTCAGTCGTTGAGCATCTTCGCCGGCTGCGAGCGTGTGAGTCGCAAAGCCGCAAGCCAAAAGACTTAGTAATATCGGTCGCACGTATGGTTCGTCCTCTCTGCCTGGTTAGATTATCATTGAGTTCACCTGTTACAACTATGGGAGCAAAGGCGCTGTGCAATATGTAAATCTTGGAAACACCGGACTGAAAGTATCTCGCCTGTGTCTGGGCTGCATGACCTACGGCTCGAGTAAATGGCGTGACTGGGTCCTGGACGAGGACGAGAGTCGTCCCTTTATCAAGAGCGCGCTCGAAGCCGGCATCAATTTCTTTGATACGGCGAACATGTACTCGGACGGCGTAAGCGAGGAAGTGGTCGGCCGGGCATTGCACGATTTTGCTGAGCGTGACGAGGTCGTGATCGCAACCAAGGTTTTCAACCGCATGCGTCCGGGGCCGAATGGCCGCGGTCTTTCGCGCAAAGCCATCATGACGGAGATCGACCACAGCTTGCGCCGCCTCGGCACCGATTACGTCGACCTCTATCAAATCCATCGCTGGGACTATGAGACGCCCATTGAAGAAACGATGGAAGCGCTTCACGATGTTGTAAAGGCTGGCAAGGCGCGCTACATCGGCGCGTCCTCCATGTTTGCATGGCAATTCGCCCAGTCGCTTTATGTATCCGAGCTGCGCAATTGGACGCGCTTTGTATCGATGCAGAATCACTACAACCTGATCTACCGCGAGGAAGAACGAGAGATGATTCCGCTATGCCAGGACCAGGGCATCGGCCTCATTCCCTGGTCCCCGCTGGCGCGCGGCTTTCTGGCCGGAAATCGCGATAAGAGCGCCGGCGAGACGGCGCGTGCGAAAACAGATGAGTACGCACACCAGATGTATTATCAGGACGATGATTTCGCCGTGGTCGACCGCCTGACGGGAGTCGCGCGGGCTCATGGTCTCTCCAACATGAAGATCGCCCTCGCCTGGATACTTTCGAAGCCGGGCATTACCGCGCCGATCATCGGCGCAAGCAAACCATATCATCTTGACGACGCAGTCACTGCATTATCGGTCAAACTGTCTGAAGCTGACGTGAAGAAGCTCGAGGAATCTTACCGGCCGCACGGGATTCTGGGTCATTCGTGAACTGCGCTTGAGTCTAAGCCGGCGGGGCAAAGATCATTTTTTAGGCGGATTGCCAAAACGAATGGCCACGGCTGCATTCTTTTCGAACGTCACATCGTTTCCCCGTGAAACGACAGTCGAGTAGACCGACCAAGCCAATCCGTAGAAGCCGAGCGCCTGCGCGACAGCCGGTGGGCCTTGACGTGCTGCTATCGTCCCAAATAGGCCAAAGCCGGAAAATCCACCCAAAGTCCGGCCGCCCATATTGGCATTACCGCTTCCGGAGGCGGTCTGTTTACCGGCATCTTCATCCAGCGTTTTCACGGCGACGAGCGCGGCCACGGCAGGGCGTAGAAACCGAGTCTTCGACTCTGTCGCGGTAGCTGTTCCCTCCGAATCGACCTTCACTGCTTTCGGCTGTGCTTCCATCGCTGCGAGCTGAGCATGAGTCTGTTGCGGGCGTTCTCCAGAGTCAGGACGGCTCGAGGCAGATAAAGCTTCACTCACCGGATTCTCAATTTCGTCGATTGTAAAGCGAAGCTTCCCGCCTCGATGAAGCAGCCGCGCCCGCCGCGCGAGGGTAATTCGCCCAGTAAGCTGGGTGCCTTGCGGCAATAGCAATTTGTGCTGCGGCGTGAATAATGGCTCGGACAATACTCCTCGCATCGGGTCGCCAACGTGGGCATCCGAGGAGCTGATGGCACTCAAGATCGTCATGTGAGCGATCGAGTCCGGCGGTGCCGGAGTGCCGGAAGGGGCGAATTCGTCAGAGTCAAGCTGTTCGCTTCCGAAATCCAGCGGCGCCGTCAAGACTGCATCGAAGCGCGTCCGTGCACGATACCACTGCGGATGGTAAGGCAACTTTGAAAGCAGGAAATTTTCCACCCATTCCAGCTTGTTGGGGCCGCGGACCAAGCCGTATAGACCGTATGATCGGGCGGTTGCCTGATTCTCTGCCTGACGTATCAGGAATTGCCGCACCTGGCTCGGCTTGCCTGAGCTGGATTTCTGCTTCTTCTGCTTCTTCGCAGGCCGCGGTTCAAGGTATATGGTGCCGAGCCCTGAGGATTCTTCGGTTTGAAGCGGCATTGTGCGCCCATCGGGTAAGGTCAAACTCGTAAACGAAACCTCGGCCCGCTTCAAGGGCGTGAAATCACCGCCGACAATGGCCCGTGCGCGAAGCATTTTCGGAACCGGATTCAAGGTGACGACCCGTCCGCGGAACGTCGTACCCGGCGGGATGACAATCCGGTCAAATGCCCATACTGGCTGAATGGACTTGGCTTCAACGGTTTCTCCGAGCCGGTACGATACGCGGCGAGTGAGGTAAAGACGCAAAGGAGCCCCAGCCGGAACTTTCAAGCGAACTGAAACTTTTGCGTCAGGGCCGCTGGTGAGCTGAGACCACATTGGGGGCGCGAGCTGCAATAACAGGCTTGAAATCGCAAGAATTGGCCGAATCAGCATCGCATCGGCTCAGTCCAAGAAGCTGAAAGGAACGCGCCAGACTAACGCCGGCGGCTACGAACCCCCTTCTCCTACACTTACACCCCGCAACCTAAACACACGATAACCGACTCGGGCGACGCTTTCCGCCGGTCCGCTTCAAACCACTGCAGCCGCTTGCTGCTTCCAGGCATATAACGGAAATTCCTGCGTCAGCGCTGCAACTCCTTTACGCGCGTCGGCACGCGCCTGCTCGGACTTCACATTGTTCAGGACCATTGCGATCAATCGCCCCACTTCTCTCATCTCGTTCTCGCCGAAACCTCGTGTGGTGACCGCCGGGCTGCCCAGGCGGATACCGCTCGGGTTGAGTGGAGGATTCGTGTCGAATGGAATTGCATTCTTGTTAGCGGTGATGTACGCATCATCCAACGCCTTCTCGGCCTCCTTTCCCTTTACGCCTTTCGCGAAGACATCGAGCAAAAACATGTGCGAGTCGGTACCGTCACTCACAATTCGGTAGCCTTCATTCTTCAGCGACCACGCCATCGCCCGCGCGTTCGCCAGTACCTGCCGCTGATAGGCGCGGAACTCCTCCATAGCGGCCTCCAGAAAGCACACGGCCTTGGCCGCGATGATATGCACGAGCGGACCTCCCTGCGCGCCTGGGAAGACCGCCTTGTCGATAGCGGGTCCGAACTTCTCCTTTGCCAAAATCATCCCGGAACGCGGACCGCGAAGCGTCTTGTGAGTGGTTGATGTGACGATGTCGGCATGCGGGCAAGGATTAGGGTACACGCCCGCCGCAACCAGACCCGAGTAATGCGCGATGTCGACCAGAAACACGGCACCGACTGCATCGGCGATCTGCCGGAACCGCGCGAAATCGATCACTCGCGAATAGGCGCTCGCGCCGGCGATGATCAGCTTCGGTTTGTGTTCTTCGGCCAACCTCTGTAATTCCGCGTAGTCGATCAGCTCATCGTCACGCCGCACGCCGTAGGCGACCACTTTGTAAAGCTTGCCCGAGAAGTTCAGCGGGTGGCCGTGCGTCAGATGGCCGCCATGTGCCAGGTTCATGCCGAGGATGGTATCGCCCGGCTGCAATACCGACGCATAGGCCGCTTCGTTTGCCTGGGAGCCGGAGTGCGGCTGCACATTCACATACTCGGCGTCGAACAGCTTCTTCGCCCGCTCTCTGGCGAGCGTTTCCACTATGTCAACGAACTCGCATCCGCCGTAATAGCGTTTTCCCGGATAGCCTTCGGCATACTTATTTGTGAATACGCTCCCGGCCGCTTCCAACACCGCTTCGGATGTGAAGTTTTCACTCGCGATCAATTCGATCCGCGTGTTTTGCCGATCCAGCTCATGCTGTATCGCGTCATAGATCTCCGGGTCCGCCTGCGCAAGGCTCCGCGCCATTCGTCGCTGTTCGTTCATGGTCTCGTGTTCCAATACTCTGCTCTAATTGTCTATTACACGGCATTACAGAGCAGGAGGAATTATGGACCGGCGCGCGTTTTTGAAATCGCTCGGGGTGGTTTGTGGATCGGCTGCGGTTACCGGCGGTTTGGGGAACACCGCTGGTGCGATCTCGCCGCCCACCCGTTTCAAATTGGGAGCCATCAGCGACGGTTTTTCCCAGAATTTTGAAGAAGCTCTCAAGATCATGAAGAGTTACGGGCTCTCCTGGGTCGAGATTCGAAACGTATTCGGAATCTACAATACGGAAGCAAGTCCTGCTCAGATTCAACGCCTGAAAGATTCGCTGAACGAGTACGGATTCCGTGTGTCCGTCATTGATTCGGCTTTGTACAAATGTACGTTGCCGGGCACTGCTCCCGCAAAGGATCAGCGAGACGTCTTGGGTTATCGAGAGCAGACAGACCTTCTCAAGCGCGCCTGCGATCGCGCTCACGCGCTCGGAGCGGACAAGATCAGAGGGTTTACTTTTTGGCGCGTTGCTGAGCCGGAGAAGCTTTCGCAGCGGATTGCGGAGGAACTCGAGAAAGCCGCCGATATCGCAAATCGCGGCGGAATGCGTCTGGTGATTGAAAACGAGGAGTCGTGCAATGCCGCGACAGGCCGCGAGCTTGCGAACGTCTTAGCGATAGCTCCGGCTTCCAATCTGGGAGCGAATTGGGACATCGGAAACGGATACACGCACGGTGAAGCCTCCTTTCCGGATGGCTATAACGCGCTGAACAAAAAACGCATCTGGCATATGCATTTGAAGGGCATGACCTGTCGCGCAAATCGCAAAAACTGCTCAGAATCCGTTGCCGGCGAAGGCGAAGTTGACCTGGTGGGGCAGCTCCGCCAGTTACTCCGGGACGGATATCAGGAAACGATGTCGCTCGAGTGCGAGTTTGAAGCACCCGGACTCAGTCACGCCGCAACCACCAAACGATCCTTGCAAGGCTTGCTGAAGGCGATGTCCGCGGCTATGGGTTAAGCAGTTTTGCAGTTTGACTGCATTGAACCGTCCAAATGTAATCATTCTTCGCGTAGCAGCCTCGAAGGATCAAGCGAGAGTGCGCGTTGCGCTGGAATCCATGTAGCCACCAGGCCCAGCAGCGCCATAGCCAGAACAACGCCGGTCAGTACCAGGGGATCCCGGGAAGTTGCCTGATAAACGATGGAAGCCAGCACCCGACTCGCCAGAACTCCAAGCAGCAAACCTGCTGACGAACCAAAAATCAATAAGTTGAACGCGCGCTCGAGCGCTGCCTGCAAGACTTCCTTACGCTGCGCGCCGAGCGCCATGCGAATTCCCAATTCCTTCAGTCGCTTGCTGACCGAGTACGCGGCCATCCCAAAGATGCCGGTGACGGACAGCATCGCACCCATCGTGCCCAGCACACCCAGCGCCATCGTAGCCACGCGGGAAGGGAAGAAAACTACGTGCAGCATGCTGCTCCACGTCTCGGTATCAACCGGTAATCCTCGATCCAACTCGCGCACTTTGCTCCTCATGGCCGAAATGAGTTGCTGTGTATCGCCGCTCGAGCGCACAACCAAGGAAGACTCAGCCGCCGGCGACTGCAGGAATGAGAGAAACATTGCCGGCTGCGGATCTTCTGTAAGGCTTAGATACTTTCCGTCTTCGACAACTCCGACAACCTGTACCTGCGCTCCATCCTGCAACTTGTAGTAACTTCCGACGGCCATTGTGACCGAGCCAAACATCTTACCCGCAAAATCCCGATTCACGACAGCGACGCGCTGCGCATTTTTGTCGTCGTGCCAGGTAAAATCCCTGCCGGCCAGCAAGCTAGTGCCGGCCGCCTGAAAGTAGCGAGGAGAAACCTCGAACCTGTATGGCCTGGCAGCGACGTTCGACGGCCTCAGATTTGCTGTTTCTTTCTTAAAGACATTTGCCCTGTTGGCAGAAGCGTAGATCAAAGGAGGATAGTTGTTGGCTAATCCGACTTGCTCTACGCCAGGAATCGTTTCGAGCGCAGCCATCATCCGCTTTTGCATTGTGGGCACCTGATCTCCGCTGTAGCCAGCCATTGCCAGATTTGTTGTGACAAGGATCGCGTTCCGTGGTTCAATGCCCAAATTGGCGTTCAGCGAGCGTAACAGTCCACGGACTGCGACCATGGAAGAAGTGACCAGAACGGCGCAGATCGCAATTTGCATGCCGAGCAACAGCTCTCGCAGAGTGACGCGCCGCCCGGTACGGCCCGCCGATCCCGACTTGACGATCTGATAGGGATCGGTTCTAAGCACCTGGCGCACCGGAATAATTCCGAAGAGCAGTCCGCTGACCACGGCCAGTGCCAGAGCCACCGCATAGACCTTTGCGTCCGGAGTTACAGGAATGCGGATAGGAGCGCTCGGGAAAGGTTGCCACACGCTGAGCCTCTGCAGCAGTGCGATGCTGGCGAGGAGTCCGGCAATACCTCCGGCGATCGAGATCAGGAAAGCTTCGGTAAGCAATCCTCGCAGAATGCGATTCCGGCTCGATCCCAAAGCGAGCCGCAGGGCAACTTCGCGCGATCGATCGGCAGCGCGTGCAGCAAACAGGCCGCCCAGGTTGGCGCAAGCCGCGATCAGAATTAACCCCGCTAGCAATGTCAAAGCCACGACGAATGCCCGCACCGCATGGTCAAAAGACGTGAGGCCTACTCGCCCCACCACCGACCTCTTTTGAACAAATTCTTTGGGATAGGTCTTTGCCAGAGATGCAGCGACCGCGTCCACATCGGCTGTAGCCTGGGCGGGAGTCACTCCCGGCTTTAGGTGCCCGAACGCCTCAAAAATTCCCTGGATGGTCGCGCGCACCTCTAGAGGCAATCCGTTCACCTGCTCCTGGTTAACGATCGGCATGAAGAAATCCGACGACGCGAATAACAAAGTACCCCGGAACTCGGGAGGAGCGACACCAATGATCGTAAAAGGATGCTTGTTAAGCAGAACAGTGCGGCCAATCACACTGCGATCGTCCTGGAAACGGCTGTGCCAATATGCGTAGCTGAGCACGAGATACGGTGCACTGTTCGGACCGTGCTCATCGGAACTATGGAAGAATCGGCCGAGATAGGGCTGAATTTTCAATACATCGAAATAATTGCCGGTTGTCGCAAATCCCACGGCGCGGGCAGGTTCGTTGCCTGTATCCAAGCCGACAAAGGCGAAGTTAAACGCAGCCAGATCCTCGAAGCTGTGATTGCGGTCGCGTAGGTCACGATAATTGGGGTACGACTGGAATCCAGGATCGGCCCCGTACTCGGTTCCGTAGAGGCTTTCGGCTTGAGGAACATCGAGCGGGCGCAGAATCAGACCGTTCAATATCCCAAATACCACGGCATTTGCGCCGATTGCCAATGCCAGCGTCAGAACCGCGACAATGGTGAAGCCGGGAGACTTGCGTAACAAGCGAAGACTGAAACGCCCATCTTGAATAAGAGTTTCGGTAAAGGTGCCGCCAAGCGCCTCGTAGCATTCCTCTTTAAACCGGCCATATCCGCCGAATTCGACGCGCGCCCGCCACTCTGCTTGCGCGCGATCAAGTCCGGAACGTTCCAGATCGTCCGTGCGGTGCTCGATATGTGAGCGAAGCTCCTCCTCCATGTCATCCTCGACATGAGAACGGTGAAAGATTTTGGCGGCGAGGGAACGAATGTAGGCCAGCGTTTTCATAACTCCTCCGGCTGTGCGGCGAGGGCAGAGGCCATAGCTGCGGCAACACGGTTCCACCCATCTGTTTCCTCGCGCAGACGCTTTCGCCCTAAGGATGTGAGTTCGTAAAACTTGGCCCGGCGATTATTCTCCGATGTGCCCCAGCTTGCCTTCAAAAGGCCCTGACGCACCAGGCGGAACAATGCGGGATAGAGCGCGCCCTGCTCGATGAGGAGCGCTTGCGCGGAGATCTGCCCGATGCGCAAGAGAACGCCATAGCCATGAAGAGGGCCTAGGGAGACCGCTTTCAAGATAAGGAGATCAAGGGTTCCTGGAAGAAGCTGGGCTTGGCCGGACATCTACACTCCTAAGCTACTCAGGAGTCTAACCGAGCTTTCCTAAGTTGTCAAGGAGAGAATCAGCGGAGGGCAGGCAAAAACTATGGCTGCCACGATACGATGTTCCTTTCCGAGCGATCTATGGCAACCGTGGTCACACGCCGGGCGGCACTCCTCACCAGCTTTGCGCTCGCTCGCCTCGCGGCCGCTCCCGCCCAACGCAATCTGAAGATTGCCATCTTTTCAAAACACCTGCAATTTCTGCAAGGCAATGACCTGACGAGCGCGGTTGCCCAAGTCGGCTTCGATGGAATCGACCTCACTGTACGTTCCGGCGGCCATGTCGACCCGGCACGCGCTGGCGAAGACCTTCCGCCTCTTGTAGCCCTCATCCGGCAACACGGACTCGATGTCCCTATGGTTACGACCGACATCGTCGATACCTCCAGCCCCAATGCACGCAGGGTTCTTAAGACATTGGCTGATCTCGGCATTCGTTACTACCGCTGGGGCGGTTTCAAGTACCGCGACGATCAGCCGCTTGCACTTCAGTTCGAGGATTTCCATCGACGTTCTGCGGAGTTAGCTGCACTGAATGCCGAATACCGGGTCTGCGCCATTTATCACACTCATTCCGGGGTGGATCTCGTCGGTGCTCCGGTTTGGGACATCTTCCAGATCCTCAAAGATCTCGATCCCAATGCGGTCGCCATTAATTATGATGTCGGCCATGCCACGGTCGAAGGCGGCCTCGGCGGCTGGATCGATAGCTTCCGCCTTGCGTCGCCTTACATTCGCGGATTAGCGTTCAAAGACTTTGTGTGGCAGAAGGAGGCGCGTGGTAACTGGCAACCTGCCTGGGTTCCGCTCGGTCAGGGCATGGTCCGCTTTCCCGAATTTTGCTCGCTGCTGAGCAAGACTGCATTCGACGGTCCCGTACAGCTCCATTTCGAGTACCCGCTCGGGGGAGCGGAGAACGGAAAGCGGCAGATTACGATCGATCGCGGGCAGGTCCTGTCAGCCATGCGGCGAGATCTGCGCCAACTCCGTGGGTACTTCAAGCAAGCGGGGCTGTCGAATGCTTAGGCGGGAGTTTTGTCAAGGCGTGGCCGCACTCGTTGGTATGCCTGCCATCGTCAAGCCGCATTCGGGAGCCATACGCATCGAAGAGATTTCGCACTCGTATCAGGATTTCCGCTACCGCGCCCCTTACAAATTCGGTGGCTTTGCCGTCGATCGCGTCACTCTGCTCAACGTCGAGTGCGTAGTCGCCCTCCGTGATGGCCGCTCCGCCAAAGGGTTCGGCTCCATGACCATGGGGAATGTCTGGTCCTTTCCCTCGCGCCGGCTTTCTTACGATCAGACGCTCGGCGCAATGAAGGCTTTAGCGGAAAGGATTAACACCCTGACCGCCAATTACCACGAGTACGGTCATCCCATCGACATCAACTGCGAACTAGAACCTTCATACCTTAAAGCCGCCACTGAATTGACTCGCGATCTGCATCTCGCCGAGCCAATCCCGAAGCTATGCACGCTCGTGACTGCGAGCGCTTTCGATGCCGCCCTGCATGATGCCTTCGGCAAAATCCACCGCCGTAACGTCTATCAGACATACGGCACTGATCTGCTGCCGAACGATCTTTCGAGCTACCTGGGCAAAGACTACGCGGGCCGCTGGCTGCATGAGTTCCTGTTGACACGGCCAATACCCGAAATGCCCGTCTACCATTCTGTCGGTGCGTTGGACCCGCTTAGCGCGTCCGAGGTTTCGCAGCCGATTCACGACGGCCTTCCCGAAACGCTTGCCGAATGGATTCGCTACAGCGGTATCGATCACACCAAAATTAAACTGAACGGTGACGATCTCGATTGGGACTTAGATCGCGTTCTGCATATTGATGCGGTGACTGTCGAAGTTCAGGCGAAGCGCGGAGTTTCAACCTGGGTTTACTCGCTCGACTTTAACGAACGTTGCCGGAATGTCGAGTATTTACTGGCGTTCGTCCGAAAGCTCAAAGAACGCAATCCCGCGGCATTCCACCGTATTCAATACATAGAGCAACCTACGCGCCGCGATCTCGCTGCGGATCGGCACAACACGATGCACGAAGCATCCAAACTCATTCCTGTCGTGATCGACGAATCGCTCACCGGTCTCGACATGCTGCTGCTGGCTCGCGACATGGGTTACACCGGCGCGGCGCTCAAGGCCTGCAAAGGGCAGTCGCAAGCCGTGTTGATCGCAGCCGCCGGACAAATCCATAAAATGTTCCTGTGCGTGCAGGACCTCACGTGCCCCGGCGCATCGTTGATTCAATCGGCCGGTCTGGCAGCTCACGTTCCCGGTAACGCTGGCATCGAAGCCAATGCCCGCGAATACGTTCCGGCAGCAAATAAACCTTGGGAAAAGAGATTTCCAGGGATTTTCGATATCACCAATGGCCGCATGGCGACTGAAACTCTAACCGGGCCTGGGCTCGGCGCAGTATGATCGCGTTTGCTCTTTTTCTCTTCCTGTCATCTGAACAGTTGTTCCATGAGCACTGCGCAGCATGTCACGGCGCGGATGCGCGTGGCACAGCGCAAGGCCCTGGTCTAGCCGCCAATCCGCGCGTAGCAGAGCAGTCGACCGAGCAACTCCGCGACTTCCTCGAACATGGCAACGTTGCCGCCGGCATGCCTCCTTTCTCCGAGCTGCCAACCAAGGATCTGAAGGAACTCGCAAATTACCTGCGGGTCCTCAATATGGGTACGGTTGCGGGCCCTATGACCGCGAACGGACCCACCCGAAAAATCACGTGGGGCGCTCCGCAACCCGGCGACTGGCTCACTTATAACGGAAATGACTCTGGCAATCGATACAGCTCACTGAAGCAGATCAACACAAGCAATGTTTCCTCCCTGAGATTGAAATGGGTTTTCCCCATTCAGTCCTTTGGCCTGGAAACGACGCCGCTGGCTGCTGATGGAGTCCTTTACGTGACCGGTCCGAACCAGGTCTTCGCTCTTGACGCCCTTACGGGCAGCCCGATTTGGCACTATTCGCGTCCGCCCAGTACCGGTCTTGAAGGGGACGCAAAACTCGGAACCAATCGTGGCGTCGCCATTCTGGGCGATAAGGTCTTCTTCATAACCGACAATACCCATCTCCTGGCGCTCGACCGCGCAAGTGGCCGCATCTGTTGGGAAAAGCCCATGGCTGAGGAGCCGCAACCCTACGGTGGCACCGTGGCGCCGCTTGTCGTAAACGATTTGGTTATTGCCGGCGTCTCGGGTGCTGACCACGGTATTCGCGGATTTCTTGCTGCCTTTCGGGCTGATACGGGAGCACTTGTGTGGCGACATTGGACCGTCCCTCGTCGCGGCGAACCAGGCATCGAAACCTGGCAAGGTCCCGAACCGGTAGAAGGTGGCGGTTCCACGTGGCTCACTGGTTCTTATGATCCTTCAACCGACACACTTTATTGGTCCACCGGCAATCCATACCCGGATAGCGATGATCGCAATCGCCTTGGCGACAATCTTTATACCAATTGCGTGCTCGCTCTGAACCCCAAAACAGGTGAGCTCAAATGGCACTATCAATTTACTCCGCACGATCTCGAGGATCGCGATGCTACCGAACCCAACGTGCTGGTCGATACGGTTTATAAGGGCAAGTCCCGAAAATTATTGCTTCATGCCGATCGCAATGGTTTCTTCTACGTGCTCGATCGCACAAACGGTGAATTACTTTTCGCTAAGCCGTTCCTGCGCCGGGTAGACTGGGCTTCGAGCATCGGGTCTGACGGCCGGCCGGTTGTGACTGATCCGCACGGCTGCCCCGGCGATGCTGCCAATTGGGACTCGACTGCCTTTTCGCCCAAGACGCGCCTCTACTACTTCATGGCACTCGAGGAATGCGTGGGCAAGCCGACCAGCTATCCCGATCAGACGGGCCAGCGGTTTCTGCGCGCCGTTAACATTGACACAGGCGAGATCGCGTGGGAGATTCCGCAGCCTGGGCCTGCGCGCGCCAAAACATGGAGTGGCGTTCTCGCTACAGCGGGAGGATTGGTTTTCTATGGCGCACCGAACGGCGGATTCGCGGCTGTAGACGAGCGTACCGGCAAGACGCTATGGCAAGTCCCCACGAACACGCGTATGAAAGCCTCTCCCATCACCTTTACCGTAAGAGGCAAGCAATACGTCGTGGTAGCCGCCGGGCCGAACATTCTGTGCTTCGGGCTATGATATGCGAAGCTGACGAATGCCCCGCTCACTTTCTCTTCCGAAAAACTCCATCGGCGTAGGTGACCGCTTCGCGCATGAGGCGAAGGCACAACTCCAGGCCTGTGTTCTCGCCGCCGACGTGGGAGTCAGTGTCACGCCGGTCTGGAACAAGTCCAACCGCGAGCATATGATTATTGGTTCCGAACCGCAATCGGCGCGTGATGCGGCTGATACCGCCGTTCGCGAACTCGTCTGGAAAGGTGAGTACTACGTCGACGCCGATCACATCAACCTGCAAACCGTGCAGCGCTTCCTCTCACCCTGCGACTTCTTCACGATCGATGTCGCGGATCTGATTGGACGGCCTGCCGAAGAAGGGGCACTCGGTGCCTTTGTCAACAAACACCCGGAATTGCTGGGTAATGTGAGCGTTCCTGGTATCCCGAGTTCGTTCGAGAGCAATCGGGAAAGGGTTGCGGAAATTGCGAGACACTACCTTGCCGCGGTACAGGAGGCGGGCCGCATCTATCGTCACATCGAAGCTAAAAAAGGAAAGGGCCATTTCATCCCGGAGGTCTCAATGGACGAGACAGATTCGCCGCAAACCCCGTTAGAGCTCCTGATTATTCTCGCCGCGATTGCGGATGAGCGAATCCCAATACAGACGATTGCGCCCAAGTTCACGGGACGATTTAATAAGGGCGTCGACTATGAAGGCAATCTGGACCAGTTCACGCGAGAGTTTTCCGCAGATGTTGCTGTAGTCGCATTCGCGATTCAACAGTACGGGCTTCCCGCGAACCTGAAACTCAGCGTTCACTCCGGCAGCGACAAGTTCGCGATTTATGACCCGATGCGCAGCACACTTCAGAAGCTCGACGCAGGTGTCCATCTGAAAACCGCCGGTACAACCTGGCTCGAGGAGTTAATCGGTCTAGCCGAGGCGGGAGGCGAAGGACTCGCAGCAGCGAAGGAGATCTACGCCGAAGCATATGCGCATCGAGACGAGCTGTGCGCGCCGTACAGCTCCGTTATCGCAATCGATCCCGCTAAGCTTCCGCAACCCGCCGAGGTGGAAACATGGTCGTCGCGGCAATTTGTTTCCGCGCTGCGTCACGACACGAGCAACTCGGAGTACAACAGCGATTTCCGCCAATTGCTTCACATCGGGTTTAAAGTAGCGGCAAAAATGGGCATGCGCTATCTGAACCTGATTTCTGAAGCAAGGGACACGATTGCAAAGAACGTGACGGAAAACCTCTTCGAGAGGCACATCAAGCCGTTATTCATCGGAGCATAGACTTTGTCCCTTGACTTATTTGATTTGAAGGACCGCGTCGCTGTCGTGATGGGCGGGACATCCGGCATCGGTCGCGCCATTGCGATTGGCCTTGCGAAAGCCGGCGCCGATGTGGTTGCTACCGGCCGGCGTCAGGCGCTGGTCGAGAACGTTTCGGACGAGATTGAAGCCGCAGGCCGAAAGACGATTCGAGCGACAGTGGACGCCTCCCGCGGAGAATCGGTCCATTCATTTCGAGAGGCAGTTCTCGATCGCTTCGGTCGAGTCGATATTCTCGTCAACTCCGCAGGCCAGATTTTTCGCAAACCGACAGTCAAAATCACGGAAGCAGAATGGAACACGCTGTTGGATATAAACCTCACAGGCACTTTGCGGAGTTGCCAGAGCTTTTATGAGCCGCTTGCGGCGAGCGGCCGCGGCAGGATTGTCAACGTCGCATCGCTGAATTCGTTTGTCAGCTTCTTTGAAGTGACGGCTTACGCCGCCTCGAAGTCGGGCGTGCTGGGCTTGACCCGTAGCCTGGCCGTCGAATGGGCGCAAAAGGGCATCAACGTAAACGCGATTGCGCCGGGCGTCTTCCGAACCGAACTGAATTCTCAGCTTTTGGACGGGACAGAACGAGGCCGCGAGCTTTTGACCCGAACTCCGATGAAGCGATTTGGGCAGATCGCGGAGCTTGTGGGTACAGCGATCTTCCTCGCTTCCGATGCCGCCAGCTTCATCACCGGCCAGTGTGTAGCGGTTGACGGCGGTTTTCTCGCCTCGGGCGTAAATGTCTAAGCTCCCGGCCCTGTCGCGCAGAGCGATACTACGAACTCCTGCTGCGGCCGCTGTTGCGCCTTTGCTTTCCGA
>DATBHS010000095.1:0-6870 GCA_036557345.1 Bryobacteraceae bacterium | reverse complement strand
ATAGATCGTCAACCCGCCGTCAGCGTCAGGGCGAAGCTTCTCCGCCATGTTCCCGATGCCGAAGCGATTGGCCGGATTGCTCACAAAGAACCCGTCTAAATCGTACATGCTGATGCGCCAATACCGGGCGGGCGGCAGTTGCCCCTTTGTAAAGTGCAGAACATACTTGTTGGCTCCGTTGAGGGGCTGTCCGGCTTCATCGGTCCGGCACATGGGATAAAGCACTTCGGTTGCGAGGTCGCCCCAGACGTACCCGAATCCTACGCCGGCGCGTTGAAGCCAGTTGTCGAGACTGGTCACGTCCCCTCCCGCCGTCCACGTTCCACCGGGCTGAACGGGCGCCAGGGCGCGGGCTTTGTGCGCGGCGATGGTCTGGCCGTCCAACGCCGCGCGCTTTAAGCCTGCGACGGTCGCCGGATCAAGCTTCTCGTATTGAAAGCCGTCCCTCGGAGTGATGCCATTGTAGTCAACTGACGCGCAAAGCCGGCCTCGTCGTCACGAACTGTAATATCTTTGAGAGTTTCACCAAGCTCTTCAAAAAACATTAAGTCCGTCGGTGTCGCCGTGCCAGGTCGCCGGATAGGCCGCATAGGCTCGCCGGTTTTCATCTCCGCATTTGACTTTCTCCAGTCCGAAAGGGCGATCACCTTGAGGCCTTTCTGGAGTGCATGGACACTCGGCAGATCGGCATCTCCACAGACAGCCACATGAGGGGCCAGCAGCATATAGCGGCTTCGGATCGTGATGGACTTCACGCCTGCGGGAATGCGGCCGCTCCAACCCACTGGAACGATCGCGTATGGTGGCGGCTTGTGCCCATCCTGCTTCTGGCTGATGGTGTGCGTCTCACTATGGAGATCCCACACCGTAGTGCGGAAGTAGCGGTCTCCAAAGTCGGGATGGACTACGATGATCGGACCATTTTCCAGGTCGATTACGGCCATTGAATACAGAGTTTCGGTGTTGGGCGTCTCGATTGTGCGAAATTCGGCAGTCAGCAGTTTCTGCGTGTGGCCCCAAGTGTCAATGCCATGCGGGTTGCTATCGTACGGCTAGCGCTGGGTTCCCGCCGGGAGCGGCCCTGTGAACATCCGAAATGATTCCCCAGCCTTTACCCACTGCGCCCCAGAGAACGCTTTGCACACCGAGAGTATAGGCCTCTGTCTCGCGAACCTTTCCTCATCCATCCGTGCAAAGGCTTGCGGCGCCTCCGTAAACGCCTTTGGCGGCGCCTGCTTGGAGGGGCTTTGCGCCAGCGCCAAGCCCCCGAACCTCAAGACAAGCAAGACTGAAAAGATAGCAACGTTTCCGATTCGAATTTCTGTTCTCATGAGCTTCCCCAGCATCTCTGCGACCACTCCACTTCACAGATCGTTCTAACGGCCATGTGTAGACCAATATTTGGCTCAGTGGCTTTGAAGTCATAAGCGTTAATCGGAACTCCCGAGGCGAGGAGATGAGCGAGGCAAGACGTAGAAGGTTGAGGGAGTTCGGATAACGCTACTTGAACGAAGCCGTGTGGGAAATGCTGCAGGCTTTGCCTGAAC
The DNA here is from genome assembly GCA_036557345.1 of Bryobacteraceae bacterium. Taxonomy (GTDB): domain Bacteria; phylum Acidobacteriota; class Terriglobia; order Bryobacterales; family Bryobacteraceae; genus Bog-105. The sequence continues at coordinate 5,323 of DATBHS010000095.1, read as the reverse complement.
TCTTTTCGCGGAGCAATATCGGCGTGAATAAACCCAACACAGATGGCGATGAGCCAGCCTTCTTTTGAGACGTTTTCGGTCGATCCTGTATTCGAGACGTTCGTAGCACACCGCGGACGAGCGCAACTGTAGCGCAGATCGGCCTCCCTGCAAATAAGCGAAGCAGCGTTCGGCGAACCCCGACCCGTGGAAATCGCAGCTCGATCTGATTGAGCGTGCCGTCGAGAACCAAGCGGCACGGCCGCAGTAGTCTCGATGCCGGCTTGGAGCTACATTAGTTCTCACACAAGCGTGTAGCCGAATGTGGAGTTCCGGATGACAATGAGGTTTGTACGAGCCCTATTCTTGGTCGTCGCGATCAAGGTGTTTCATCCTGAGGCCGGCGGCTCTCGGGCGTTCGCATCGACTTCGCCCAGTAAGTAAATGATAGACCGGGGATTACCACTTCGACGCCGCACTAAGGAGATGGCATGAATGTCATATCCGCTGATCGGCGGTAAGCTCCGGGAGGGAACATTCGGAGTAGACAGGTCGCAGGCTGCATGTGTTTGTTGGGGCTCTGACCCCGTTAAGGAGATTGGTCAGACCTGTGGACTAAACGTCATCATGAGGCGCCGAGCGACCTCGCATAGGAGTGTGGTGACCGCCGCAAAGTGCGTCTGCTCCACCTGGAAGTTCACACAACCAGGAAGGGGAAATGGAAAAGAGATACCTCGGAATCGATTTGCATCGCAATCGTTTCACTTGCTGTATTCGATTGGAGAACGGGAGGACTTATCTGACGAATTGGGTGCTGGAAGATGTGGCACAGTTTGTGAAGAAACTGCGGCCCACGGACGAAGTCGCCGTGGAGATCACTTCGAACACACGGCTGTTTTACGACGCGGTGAGGCCGCACGTGGGGCGAGTCGTGGTGGTCGACACCAATCAGTTCCGAGTGATCAGTCAGTCGGTGAAGAAGACCGATCCCAACGATGCGCGGCTACTGTCGCTGTACCTGTCGAAGGATATGCTGCCGGAGGTACGCATGAAAGATAAACAGCAAGCTCACTTGGCTAGCCTCACGCAGACACGCGACACGCTGGTGAAGCAGAGGAGTGCGCTGAAGAACAAGATCAATAACATTCTTTCAGCGCGCGGGCTGAATCTGCCGAAGGAAGCTCTCTCGAGTGAAAAGAAACTGGCCGAGATTGTGTCCTTGCCCTTCGACGAAATCGTGCGAGTGGAGTTGCGGGTGATCGCGGATCAAATCCGCAGTTTGAATAGAAGCATCGCGGAGCTGGAGAAAGCCATTGCGGAAGCCAGCTCCGAACTGGAGGGTCACACCAGCCTGACCAGCATTAAAGGGATCGGCGCGACGACCAGCGCGATTCTGCTGAGCGTGATTGGTGACGTCAACGACTTTCCGGACGAGAAACGTCTGGCCAGCTATTTCGGGATCGTGCCACGGGTTGCTAACTCGAACGAAACCGAACGAAGTGGGCGGATTCACAAACGCGGGACCCAGTTGGGCCGGACGGCGCTCGTGCGATCGGCCTTGGTGGCGGCCAAATATAGTCCCTATTTAAAGCGATTCTACGAACAGGTGAAAGCCCGGCGCGGAGCTGGCAAAGCGATTATCGCGCTGGCCCGTAAGTTCCTGGGAATCATTTACCGGACGCTGAAGAACGGGTGGGTGTTCGAGGACTTCCCGAATTTCGTTCTGGCGGAGGCTGCATGAGAACGCTCGGGAGCCCACCACCGGGAAGCCAGGCATCTGCTTCCCGCTCCGCCACCGCCTGTCGCGCCCTTGCTCGCACAACGGTGCTCGCCAGCAAGGGTTCGCTACGCCACGCCAAAAACGGGCGCACCCCTTGCTTCCTGCGCGCCGTTCTGCCGATTGATTTACCGCGACGGACGGCTCCGCCGGGAAGCAGATGTAGCGCAGTTTCTTCGTCTTCCCAAAGACGAAAACCAGGATGTAGTTGACAAAACATCATAGGAGGTAACCATGCGCAGACCGCAGCTCAAAACAACTCTAGAGGCGATGCTAGTCGTTTTCAGTTCTTGTCACGCATTCGCCCAAGTCCCGGGGACCGATCTCACCAACACCGCATGGCGTTTAGTGAAGTTTCAAGGCAGCGATGACACAACGCTCGCGCCGGAGGACAGATCCAAATACACGATTGCCTTTGGCACAGACGGCGGGGTAAGCGTACGCATCGACTGCAATCGCGGGCATAGCACCTGGAACTCGTCCGGAGCAAATCGAATTCAATTCGGACCGCTGGCTCTGACCCGCGCCATGTGCCCGGCCGCGCCGCTTAATGCTCGCATTCCCAAGGACTGGGAATACATCCGCTCGTATACGCTTAACAACGACCACCTCTTTTTGTCGCTCATGGCAGACGGCGGTATTTATGAATTTGAGCCCCTCAGGCAACCGGCGCATCGAGATGCGGAAAGCTCGGCCGGTCGGGCTGCGGCGTCCGGCACCACGGCATCACTTGAAAATACCTACTGGAAGCTGGTCCGCCTTGGTAAGGCGCCGATCCATGCAGCGTCACAGCAACAGGTACCGCATCTTAGTCTTAACTCCGAGTCCCGGCGCGTCACTGGCTCGGGCGGCTGTAACCGGGTGACGGGCAGCTATCAGTTGAAGGGTGATCAACTCACATTCAGCCAGATGGCAGGAACGATGATGGCTTGTGCGAAAGGCATGGATACGGAGAAAGCGTTTCTGGATATGTTGCAGCGAGTGGGCAGATGGAAGATTACCGGACAACAACTGGAGTTGTTGGACGCAAGCGGCCACACGCTGGCCCGCTTCGAAGCGCGTTCTATCAAATAGGTTCTGCCCTTACCTGCAGTTGAGCAATTTTCCCCTTACTGGAAAAAATACATCGCTCTCCCAGAAAACAACGTCAAAATATGGGAAGTAAAGCTTGGGAATGGCGGTAAGAGAGTATCAAGACTGACTCAAGATTGCCCGTGCGTTTCGATGACATGGAGCAGCAATGCCGAATCGACGAAGTGAACTTATTGCATGGCTTTTCGTGCTTCCCGCGCTGATCCCGTCAGGCAGCGGAGAACTCCTAGCCAAGCCCCAATTTCTGTACGCAGGAGATCCGGAAATTTCAGCAAAGGAGGATGTAATGCCTGCCGAAGCTAAGCAGAAAGAAACAGTTTCTACTCAGGAGGCCGATGCCGACGCTCGGGCACGCGAGACCGAGCAGCAGATGACCGACGACGAGCGGTTTTCCCTCATCGTCAGTCTCATAGGCGCCGTTCCCTCAATTGGCGTCCCGCGGGATTCGCGCATTCCCGAGAATGTCAAAAACATGAGCGCGGGCTATACTCCGGGGATCCCGCGCCTCGGCATCCGGGCGCTGCAGTCGAGCGACGCCAGCATGGGTGTTACGAACCCCGGCTATCGGCCTGACGACAAAGGCGCTACAGCATTCCCAGCGTCCATCGTCGTCGGATCGAGCTTCAACCCGCAACTCGCACGCGAAGGCGGCGCAGCGATCGGCCACGAAGCGCGGGTTCGCGGTTTCAATATTATGTTGGCGGGCGGCGTCAATCTCGCTCGCGACGTGCGCAACGGCCGCAACTTCGAGTATTACTCCGAAGATCCTTACCTCACCGCCGTTCTCGGCGCCGAAGCGGTCAACGGCATCCAAAGTCAAAATGTCATCTCGACACTCAAGCACTATGCCCTAAACAACAACGAGACAAACCGGCACTGGCTGGACGCGGTCGTAGATCCCAACGCGAATCGGGAGTCCGACCTGCTGGCCTTCCAGATCGCGATCGAACGCTCCCAGCCCGGCTCTATCATGAGCGGCTACAACAAGATCAACGGCGATTACGCCAGCGGGAACAATTATCTCCTCAATGAAGTGCTCAAGGGCGCCTGGGGCTACAAGGGTTATGTGATGTCCGATTGGGGCGCGGTGCCCGAGTGGGATTACGCGCTGAAAGGGCTCGACCAGGAATCCGGCATACAGATGGACGTCAAGCAGTGGGGTGCCGAAGCATTCACGGACCGGCTGAGGGCCGCCTATAAGGAAGGCAGGTTTCCCAAGGAGCGTCTCTCGGACATGGTTCGCCGCATTCTGCGCTCGGCGTACGCAGTGGGGATTGATAAGTGGGGCCCTGCGCCGGCGGTGGACATGGCCAGGCACAACGAAATCGCGCTCGAAACCGCGCGACAGGGCATCGTGCTTTTGAAGAATGACGGCGCGCTCCCTCTTGCGACGAATAAGCCATTGAAGATCGCTCTGGTGGGAGGTTATGCGCAATTGGGCGTGCCGACCGGCACGGGCTCGGGCGCGGTGTTGCCGGTTGGCGGCTATGCGGGGAGTATGAACATCGGAGGCGCCCACGGCGCGATGGGAAACGCACGCAACCTGTACCTCTTGCCGTCATCGCCGCTGGCTGCACTGAAGAAGCTTTTGCCCCAGGCTCAGATTGAGTACGACGGCGGCTATACGCCGGCCGAGTCGGCGTTGTTGGCGCGGCGATCCGACCTAGTCATCGCGTTCGGGATTCGCGTTGAAGGCGAGGCCTTCGATCTTGCGGATTTGTCGCTGCCGTGGGGGCAGGACGCGATCATCGATGCTGTCGCGACGGCAAATCCCAACACCATCGTCGTACTGGAAACCGGTAACCCGGTGTCGATGCCGTGGCGTGACAAGGTAAAGGCGATCGTGGAGGCTTGGTTCCCAGGGCAGGCGGGCGGTCAGGCGATCGCCGAGGTGCTTACCGGCAAGGTCAATCCATCGGGACGGTTGCCGATCACTTTTCCGGAGAGTCTTGCCCAAACTCCGCGGCCAGAGCTGCCCGGCATGGAGGCTCCTTGGGGAAAGCCCACCACGGTCCGCTACGACGAAGGCTCGGAAGTCGGCTATCGCTGGTATGCGCAGAAGGATCTCAAGCCGATGTATTACTTTGGCCACGGCCTGAGCTATACGACCTTCGCCTACAAGGAATTCAACGTAAGTGGCGGCGACACCATTACCGCGACGTTCACCGTAACCAACACCGGCAAAGTCGCTGGCGCGGATGTGCCGCAGGTCTACCTGACTGACGCCGCGGGCGCGAAGCGGATGCGGCTGCTTGGATTCGAGCGCGTCGAGCTCGCGCCGGGCGCATCGAGGACCGTGACCCTCACAGCAGATCCTCGTCTGCTCGCGCGCTTCGACGGTAAGAACGGCCTCGGACAGTGGCGAATCGCAGAGGGCGTCTATCGCATTGCGCTCGGCAAGTCGGCGGGCGACCTGGCGTTGACGGCGGAGGCTCCGCTGACAGCGCGCCTGTTTGGCAAGTGAAATGATCGCGC
>DATBHS010000094.1:0-54541 GCA_036557345.1 Bryobacteraceae bacterium | reverse complement strand
CCTCGATGATTACAGACGGATGAGAATATCTTGGAGGCACGGTCGATCATGTGCCATCTTATCGCTAGGAATGATCTCACATACTCTTGAAACATGAGTCGTGTCTACATACATTCGATCGCCCCACTCCGTTTATTGGTGCAGCCAGCGATAGCGGCCAAGATGGTCTCGGCAATTAGTCATCTAAGAACTCGTTTGCTCCACCGGCCAGCAATTGAAGCTTCTGCCAGCTGGGCCGATTGCTGGCCGCCAAAGCTTAGAACGTATGCAGGTAACGATCCCGTTCCCACTGGCTGATGCTTTGGTGATACTGCCTCCATTCTTCGCGCTTAACAGCGGCATAGTATGTGGCGCAGTCATTGCCGAGAGCCTTCCGCAAGACCTCATCGCGCTCAAAGTAATCTAGCGCCTCTCGCAGCGTGCTGGGAAGAAAGGCAATCTTCCGCTTCTCGAGTTCGTGTTCCGGCAACTCGTAGAGATTCTCGCTGTTAGCCTTACCGGGATCGATCTTGTTTTCGATGCCATGGAGACCCGCCGCAAGCATCGCTGCGCTTGCGAGATAAGGATTGGCAGCACCATCGACGGCACGATTTTCGATGCGTCCTGGAGCCGGAATACGAATCATCTGCGTGCGGTTCGATGCGCCGTAAGTAACATATACCGGCGCCCAGGTGGCACCTGAGCGTGGCGCCCCACGGATCAGGCGTTTATAGCTGTTTACCAAGGGGGCGATGACGGCCGCTAGCCCGCGCGCGTGGTGCAGCAAGCCACCCATAAACCAGCGGGCCGTCTGCGAAAGGCCCAGCGGATCATGTTCATCCAAGAACAGGTTCTTCCCGTTCTCAGCGTCGGCCAGGCTCATGTGATAGTGCGCCCCATTTCCGGTCAGATGGGCGAATGGCTTGGGCATGAAGGTCGCCCAAAGGCCGTGCTGCTCCGCTACGGTCCGGACCATCCATTTGAAGAATGTCTTGCGATCGGCCGTAGTCAGCGCATCGGAGTACAACCAATTGATTTCAAATTGGCAATTAGCATCCTCGTGATCATTGGCGTAAGGGTCCCAGCCCAGTTCTTGCATGAAGCGCAGCAAGGTTGTCATCACATCGAGGTTCCGATGCAAGGCGCGCAAATCGTAACAAGGTTTAGCGGTGTTATCGAGGGCATCCCACGGTTCATACTCCTCGTGCGAGTTCTTCTTGAGCAGCATGAACTCGGGTTCCACACCGATGTGGAAGATGTAGCCCTTCTTTTGCGCCCGCTCCAACTGGCGGATCAGGATCGTGCGTGGGCAGTACGGCCACGGCTTGCCATTCACGTGAAGATTGCCCGGCACCCAGGCCACGTTCTTCCGCCACGGCAGTACGGTCAGAGAATTGAAGTCCGGGATGCTCAGGACGTCAGGGTCGTGGGGCCCCTGGTTCAAGTCTCCCGCTGCGAAACCGGCAAAGCCCGCGCCGTCGCGGGCCAAGTCATCGACATGAGTGGCGGGCACCAACTTGGCTTTCGGCGCGCCACTCAACTCCACGAACGAGCAAAACAAGTATTCGATGCCCTCTGCTTTAATCCGTGCCTTGATCTCATCCAGCATTGTGATGACCTCACTTATGATGAAACAGCCGCCGCGGCCTTCTCGCCGACCAGTTGACCTCCGTAAAATCGTTGCGGCGAGAACGCCTGAATGAGCTTTGGCATTTTCCCGGTTGCGATCAACTCCGCCAGATTCTTCGCGGCAGCAGGTGCTGCCTTGAATCCATAAGTACCCCAACCGACATCCACGAAATAGTTGCTCACCTCCCGTGAGACCCCGATGATGGGGGCGTAATCCGGTGTCATGTCGCAGATTCCGGCCCACTGGCGAAGTACGCGCAAGCTGGAAAGCTGGGGGAAAAGCTCGAGCGTATAGGAGGCCATCTGTTCGAGCGTTGGTAGCGTTCCCTTTAAGCTGTACGATTGATACGGATCGATTTCGGATCCAATCACCAGTTCACCCTTGTCGGTCTGGTTCACGTAGACATGCAAGCTGGCTGAAACGATGACTTTGTCGAGAAAGGGTTTGAGTGGTTCTGTAACACAAGCCTGCAGCGGATGGCTCACGATGGGCAGAGCGACGCCGGCCAGTTTCGCCACCATCGATGCCCAGCCGGCCGTCGCATTTACTACTGTGCCGGCGGCGATCTTGCCGCGGGTCGTCATCACACTCTCTGCGCGGGAATTCGACACGGACACACCAGTGACTTCCGTGTATGGATGGATCTCGATGCCCAGTCGATCGCAGGCTCGCGCGTAGCCCCATACGACGGCGTCATGCCTGATAATTCCGCCGGGCGGATGATAGAGGGCCGCCAGGACAGGCCAGCGTGGTCTATCGCTCATATCCATGGCTGGTACGAGTTTTCGAATTTCGTCAGGATAAATCAGACGGCTATCTACGCCGAGAATTTGATTGTTGCTGGCGCGCACGCGGAGGCCGGCGACGGCAGAATCCGTATGCGCCAGTGTTAGATGCCCGCACTGGCTGAACAGCAGGTTCCATTCCAACTCTCTGGAAAGCTGCTTGTAGAGCTGCACAGATTCTTCATAGAACGGAATGCCCTCGGGAGTTCGATAATTCGAGCGGATGATCGCCGTGTTGCGGCCGCTATTGCCGCAACCCAGATAACCTTGTTCGAGCACCGCGATATTACGAATCCCATAATGCGAACCCAGATAGTAGGCGATGCCGAGTCCGTGGACGCCTGCACCGACGATAGCCACGTCATAGCGCGGCTTTAGTTCGTGCGACCGCCACATGCGCTGCTTGCGGAAGAGCTGGGTCATGTGTCGCTACCGATCGATTCGAGCGCATCCAGTCCGAACGGTGTCAATTGAAACTCATGCCCGGCATGCAGGACGGCCTCCCATACGCTTTCGCCATATTCGCGGCTTACAAGAATGTGAAAAGCCCACACGCTCCCGAGGTCGTTGCGGAGCACGGTGCTATGCACGTGTGCAATGTTCGTCTGCCCGCAGGCGAGATTCTCAAGTGCGTACACATTGAACGAGGTCAGCTTGCGCAGAATGTCCCGGCTCCGCGGACCAGCGAGCAGAAACTGCGCATACACCGAGGTCATATCAGTCAGGTAAATAGGTGGTGGCAGGGAGAGATCCTGAGGCACCGGGAAAGAGAAGAGGTCGCGAATGACAGATTTGCGCTCTGGCGGTTTACACGTGATGAGGTAGTGCTGCGGTCCAAGACACCAAGCACAGCCAGCGCTGAGGGCGGGCGTAGTCTTCAGGCCGTAGCCTTTGAGATCCAGCTTTGTCATCCAACTCATATCGGTGAGGCCGGCGCCTTTCAAAAGTTGCTGTGCCTCTTCTTGCGCGCGCGTGAAATAGGCCGGGATGTACCAGCCATGGTGCTCTATGAAGCTTGCCCCGGCGCGTTCGTGCTCATGAAACAAGGATGTCTGACGAAGCGCGTGCATGGTCACATTCTCAGGCGCTCGCCTGCCGGATCGTAAAAAGCGCCCTGTACGAGGTGCGCGGTCGCCGTACGATCATTGACGCAAATTTGGATTTCGCCGCCCGCCGCAGCGGATTTGGCCGTGAGCCAGGCGAGACCGACTGCCTTCCCATTTTTGGGAGAATAGCGCGTGCTAGTAACGCGGCCGACGAGTGTGCCATCCACAAGAATCGAGGCACCATCTTGCGGCACTGTGTCATCTTTCATCACGAAACCCACAAGACTCTGCTGCGGGGTGACCTCGGCCTGACGCAGTAGGGCGTTGCGCCCGATGAAATCCGCCTTATCGAGCTTAGCCACCCATGCCATGCCCGCTTCGTACGGACTCGAGAGCGCGTCAGTGTCAACGCCTATGATCACGTGCCGCTTCTCCAGGCGAAGCAGTCGCTGGGCCTCCACACCGAATGGCCGAATACCAAAAGCTTTGCTGGCATCCAAAAGTTCGGCCCAGAGGTATTCCCCATAGTCGGCGGGAAAATGAATCTCCCAGCCGGTTTCCCCGACAAAGCCGATGCGCAGCAGCAGCGCCGGCACTCCCGACACTTCGGCTTCACGGCACGCCATGTAGGGGAACGCGTCGCTCGAAAGATCGCAAGGTGTGAGAGCCTTGAGAACTTCGCGAGCGCGGGGGCCCGCCAGGTTCACAGCCGCTCTTCCGCCCGTGACATCGGTGATGTGTACGTCCCAGCCCGTTCCGACTAGCCACCACTCGAGCCACTGGTAGACGAAGTCGAGATTTCCGGTGGTTGTGGTGATGAAGTAGTGATCTTCCCGGAGCCGGGATATGGTGCCGTCATCCAGCATGATCCCAGCCTCATCGCAGAGGACGGAGTAGCGAACACGGCCCGGTTTCAGGTCCGAGAAGCGATTCGTATAGACCTTGTCCAGCAATCTGCCGGCATCACGTCCCTTTACCTCCAGCTTGCCCAGCGTACTGACGTCGATGAGGCCTGCGCGTTCGCGAACGGCTCGGTATTCCTCCTCGATGCAGGCTTGCTCGGAGTTGCACGACGCACTCTTGTAATATCGAGGCCGCTTCCACTCACCCATGTCCATCCAGACAGCGCTCGATAGATCGTGAGCATGATGAATGGGCGTACGGCGGATAGGATGATGCCGAGGGCCGGCAAGGGCGCCCAGTGAAACAGACGGATTCGGCGGCCGGCCCGTGGTGACGCCGGTCTCTGCCATCGTTCGCCCGGTTTCGTGCGCGCAAACGCCGATACCCGCCAACTGGCACATCCTACCCTGGCAAGGACCCATGGTGAGGGTCGTGTAGCGCTTGAGGGTTTCTATATGATTGAAGCCTTCACCAATTCCATCTCGCAGATCGGAAGTGCTGACGTCTGAGCAAAAACAAACGAACGATCGCTTGTCGAACTCAGGTTTCGACGGAAGTGGCGTTGCGCGGAAGAGCGAAGCACCCGTCACCTCACCCGCCGCCTTCACATTGGGCGGCAGATCGACCGGCACGAACGCGCCGCGCTCTTCGTTCCATGTGAGGTTTCCACCTGCCTGGTGTAACAGGCCGGCATCCGGAACGCGCTGCCCACACATGACGACCAGGTCGCAAGCGAGCTGGCCTTTCTGAGTCCGAACACCTGTCACATGCGACGAACCCGTGGCCGAGATCACCTCGTCAGGCCCGACGACCGCGACCACTTCGGTTCCGGCCGTGCGCAGGTCGTCCGCTACTTCGCCGGCTGCTCCGGCGGACGCAACGATCACTGCGCTCCTGCCAGGTTTGATGCCGTGAAGATGAATCAGCCTCTGGACGCCGGTTGACAACATGGCTCCAGGCAAATCGTTGTTCTCGAAGATGAACGGAACTTCGTAAACACCGGTGGCGACAACGACGAGTTTCGCTCGTACGTGAATCAAGCGCTCGATCGTTCCGGCATACGGATTTGCCTGCAAAATACCCAGCAAGTTCCCCTCGTACAGCCCAAAACAGTACGCCTGCGAAACGACCTCAACAGAGGGCATCGACCGGAGCTCGGCGATCATTGCGGCCGGATCTGCTTTCTTTGACTTCGAGTATCGTAGGTGGCCTCCCAGTTCCGGCTGGTCATCAACGAGGACGACCTGAGCTCCGTCTTGGGCAAGCTCCAGTGCTGCCTGCAGGCCCGCCGGTCCGCCCCCAATTACCGCAGCCTCCGCATGCGACCAAGCGTGCTCATAGTGTTTTGAGCCGTTGCCTGGTTCCGGCGCGATACCCAGACCGGCGACTTTGCGAATGAAAGGCTCTGCAGCGTGCCAAGACCACTCGTGTGTCATGGTCTTGTAGTACCAGCCCACGGGCATCAGCCAGTCGATGTGGCGAACAACAGCCAGCCAGTCATGCTCGAGGGACGGATAAGCGTTCTGGTGGCTCACCGTCATCCCGGCGCGCGCGGGCGTGATGCATGCCTTCACATTGGGCGTGCCATCGACATTCATCATGCAATTGGGGCACTTACCCGCTAGGCAGAGTAGTCCGCGCGGACGATGGTATTTGAAGCTGCGGATGAAAATCCGGCGTCCAGCGCGGTAAAGCGCGGAAGCCACCGTGTCACCGGAGCGTCCCTCGACAGGCTTGCCCTCGAATTGAAAAGTGAATCGATCGGAGTTTTCTGCCATTACTCGGGGAAGAATGCGTCCAAAACTTCGTTCGTCCTTGTGTCCCGTAGTGCCTGAAGCCAATGCCGGCAACCTGAGCGATGAAACCACCACTCTTTCTGCACGCCTGCTTCATTCGCTTTTGTGTAGGTGTACTCCATCCATTGCGCGTCCGGCGCGTCCGGCTCGGGCCGCGTTTTCACTTCCCCGCCGAAGCGGAACTCATATACGCTGCGTTTGCCGCAGTGTGGACAGGGAATCAGGAAGGACACGGGTATCAACCCCTAAAAACCTTTCTCGTACCAGCCAACGGAATGCCGCAAATGGCGGACGCCTCTGTAGAGAGGGCGGCCATATCTTCCGGCTCTAGATGATGGACATCCGACTTACCGCATGCTCGCGCGAGCATCTGGATCTCTAGCGTCATGGCGCGCAGGAGGTTAGCGACTCGCTCTGCACCCTCATCCACATCGAGGCGCTTCATCAGGTCCGGATCCTGCGTTGTGATGCCCACTGGACAGCGGCCGGTATGGCAGTGATGACAATGATGCGGCTCTGTGCCCAACTGTCGATAGTCGTCGATGTAGAGGGGTCGGTTGCAGTTCAGTGCGATCAACGCCGCAGTGCCGATATAGACTGCATCTGCACCTAGCGCGATGGCCTTGGCCGCGTCCACGCCATCCCGGATGCCACCTGCGATAATCAACTGCACCTCCCCATACAAGCCGATGTCCTCGAGCGCTGCACGGGCTTCGCATACCGCAGCGAGGGTCGGGATGCCAGTGTGTTCTTGCAGGATGGCCGGCGAGGCGCCGGTGCCACCTTCCATACCGTCCACAACAATGACGTCTGCGCCTGCTTTGGCCGCGAGCTTCACGTCATCAAACACACGGCTCGCGCCCATCTTGATGAAGATGGGGACCTGCCAGCCGGTGGCTTCGCGCAACTCCTCGACTTTGAGGATCATGTCGTCAGGTCCGAGAAAGTCAGGATGCCGGGCGGGACTGCGCTGATCCACGCCCACCGGCAGTTCGCGCTGCCTAGCAATTACGTCCGAAACCTTCGAGCCAAGCAGTAATCCGCCGGTGCCCGGTTTAGCGCCTTGGCCAATGGTCAATTCGATCGCATCGGCCATGCGCATGTGGTGGATGTTGATGCCGTACCGCGAAGGGAGAACCTCATAGATCAGTGAGCGGCTGTTCTCGCGCTCGGCTACGAGCATGCCACCATCGCCCGTGGTGTTGGAAGAGCCCGCCGTTCTTGCACCGCGCGCTAGCGCGACCTTGGCGTTATAGGAAAGCGCGCCCCAGCTCATGCCCGTAATCATCACGGGAATGTCGAGTTCAATAGGCTTGCGCGCAAATCTGGTGCCCAGCACGGTCTTGGTCGAGCATTTCTCGCGATAGCCCTCTAGCGGAATGCGTGTGAGCGAACAGGGAAGAAAGGTAAGGTCGTCGAAGGTGGCCCAGCGGCGTTCGCGCAGCGTACCCCAACCGCGGATGCGATAGAGTCCGGAGGCTGCTTTAGCCTGAATCTCCTCAATGACGGCGGGTTGAAATGTGGCGGAGACCTGCAGGAGATCTGTCAGAGCGCCTCCTGCCAAACTGTCCATTCGCGTTTGTCGAAATTCCAGAGCTTGCGTCCCGCTACTACTTTCTTGAACTCGTTACCGCGCCGTGAGAAGCCAGGCAGGTATTGCGCGAGCGTGGAATCGAGCCATGTGGAGTCTTCTTGCGATGGCTCCTCCACCACGGCATCCGTGCCCAACCCTTCGATGCTGCCGCCCACGAAGCATATCGTCTCGTAAAGGGAGTCCGCAAACGCATCTCCGGCATTGCCGCAGACCACCAGCGTCCCTCTTTGGCCCATGAACCCGGCCATGTAACCGCAATTTCCAGCAACCAGCACAGTTCCGCCCTTCATGGAAACGCCCAGCCTGGCGGCCGCATCGCCGTGGATGACAACCGTTCCGCCGCGGATGGCCGCTGCCGCTCCGTTGCCGGCGCTGCCGTGTACCACCACTTCACCGCTCATCATGGACTCTGCCAGACCCCAGCCGGCACTCTCGTCGATGTCGATGCGCGGACCATCGATCAGACCCGCACAAAAATATCCGACGCTTCCTGCAAATCGAATCCGCACGGGCTCCAGCAACCCCACGCCTAGGTTGTGTCGGGCTCCTGGTTGCTTGACGACGATTTCACGGTCCCCAGCCGCAATCAACCGCCATATTTCTGCATTGATATCCTTTGTCGGCCGGGCGCCGCATGCTATTTCTGCCATACGCGCACCTCCCTGACTTGGGCTTCACGAACCGAGTACAAACCCGGTAGAGCCGCGCGAATTGCGATCTCTTCTGTCGCTACCGCGACGAAGTCATCGGTTTCTGTCATGACTAGCGGCTTAAGAGCGAAAGCATCTTTCACGAACCCGAGTTGACGTTCCGTAGCGGCTAGACAACTATAGGATCCGTCGAGGTCGCGCAACATGCGGTGTAGTGCTTCCTGAAGGCTTGCGCCCTGGCGAAGCTGTTCGGCGAGATAAATGGCTATTACTTCGGAGTCGTTCTCTGTGTAAAAACGGACGCCCCGTTGCTCATACACGCGCCGAAGCTGGTGATAGTTGGTGATGTGGCCGTTATGGACGATGGCCAAATCAGGAAAACCGTGGCTCCAGAACGGCTGTGAATGGCTGAGGTCCACGCGCGATTCCGTGGATAGCCGAGTGTGGCCGAGGCCGTGCGTTCCCTTAAATTGTGAAACGCGGTACGTCGTTTCGAGATTGTCTGGCGAGCCCGTCTGCTTGATAATTTCCAAACGGTGACCGGCACTGACTACTTCAAAGTCTTTGTCGAACGCTTCGACAGCGGATGTGACACGGAGAAGGTCGGTTTCGCCGTTCGTCAGAAAGCGTGCATAAGACGCGTTGGTCGAAACGTGACTGCAGCCGGGCAGCATTTCAAGACAGGAAGCGATGCGCTGAGTTCTGGATTCCAGGTCCCTACCTTCGCCTAATTTGACGCGCACTACGAAGCGGTCGTCATTTGGCAGCCCGAACAGAGCCACTCCGGCCGAATCGGGCCCCCGGCATCCCAGCGCCCGGAGCATGCTGATGATGGTTCGCCCGACCTCGGCCTCTTGATTGTCCTTCGCGAAAAATCCGACAATGCCGCACATTCGACTTCTCGGATACTGGCAGTATACTACCAGTATGCGGCGTGCCCTGGCAAGCACCTTGGCATAGATTTCATGGGGGTCATTTCCAAGGCGAAAACCCGGGCGGAAGGCGAGGTCGAACGCGTCTATCGTCTGCTGAGAGAATGGCTAATTAGCGCGCGACTGCCGCCCGGCGAGTTCCTGTCGGATGCGATCCTGGCACAAGAATGCAAAACCAGCCGTACCCCGGTGCGCGAAGCGTGCAGCCGCTTGGCGCAGGACAAGTGGCTGTCGCTGATCCCGCGCAAAGGGTATCTGGTGAAGTCCATTTCGGTGCGCGACATCGTCGAACTGTACGAATTTCGCAAGCTGCTGGAATGCTTCTCCGCCGAGAAAGCAGCCCGAGCGGCCACGCCCGAATCAGTAGCGCAGCTCAAGGATATTGTTTCCGCGGAGAACAATGGCCGCGGGGATCTAAGCGCGATTCTGATAGCCAATGAAGCCTTCCATTTGCGTCTTGCGGAACTGGCCGGGAACCAGCGAGTGATCGATCAGCTCCGGCTGGCGCTCGGTTATGTGCGCCGACTCGATACGCTCTGCACCCAGACAGTACCCGGCTGGATTGGGCACCGGGAAATCATTCGTACTATCGAACAGCGTAAGCCGGGCGAGGCACGCAAGGCCATGGCAGCGCACGTCGAATTATCGCTCGAGAAGATGATCCGCCTGTTCAGTAGCTGAATCCGCTGAACCGAGCTGCCGCCCTGGATCACCTTTGCAAGTCACGTTGACGGAAGGATTGGCGTCGCTTTAAGCGGATGCCAGGTAGAAGATGCTTCCTGCAGAAGGATGCACTGGTCCGATGGGATGTTATTCCATCGATTGATAAGCCCACTAGGCCACTTTATGGTAATCTCGTCGATTTTGTTAAAAGGCCCTAACCCGAAATGAATCCTGAGATCATTTTGAGATAGATAGCTGCCGCCGCTCCGTACCTCGTCAACCTGGCGAAGCGCGCCCGCCCTGACCTCGACCCACGCGCCGATACCGTCCCGATTGGATTTCACACCAATCGTCCGGATACCTACCCAGTGGTTGGATGGCTTACTCTGCGGCATGAGCAAAGACGGACGTTCATGCAGTTCGTTGACTGCAATGGTGATGCGCCCGTCATTGAGAAGATCGGCCTCCGCGGCCCCGCGGCTCGAATGTAGATTTGACAGAACGGCTCCGGATCCAGCCGAAACGTCTTGAAAATGCCCGTTTCGCAAGTTGTGGTAGAGCAGCTTGGCCTGGCGATAGTGTGAATCACTCCCGGCCGAATCGATTTCAGGAGAGAGATGACCGTTTACCATCAGAATGTCGCTCCAGCCGTCGTTATCGTAATCGAGAAAGATGGCTCCCCAGCCGAGAGAACTGCGGATACGGCCAAGTCCGGCTTCGAAGACACGATCCGAGAACGTTCCGTCCCCGTTGTTGTGGTAGAGGTTGGGGCTGTCATCCGAAAAATTCGTTTTCAAAATATCGATCAGCCCATCGTGATCGTAGTCGCCTGCAGCAACGCCCATGCCAGCCTGAGGCTCTCCGTCTTCGTTGAAGGCCGTTCCGGACGCAAGGCCAGCATCTTCGAATGTGCCATTGCCAAGGTTACGGTAGAGAATGCTCGCCGCTGAATCACATGCGACATAGAGATCGGGCGAACCGTCGCGGTTGTAATCGAGAGTAAGCACTCCGAGCGCATAGTGACCCTGAGTTTTGCGGATTCCGGACGATTCGCTGACGTCGCGGAAGCGGCCGTTGCCATCGTTGTGATACAGGTAATTCACGCCCGGCTTGAGGCCGCGCGGACCGCACGCGATCGGGATTCCTTTGTACTCGCAGAACTCGCCCGAACCGGCAGCTGGAACATTCGAAAAAGAACGTCCAGGCTCGACATAGTTGGCAATAAACAAATCGAGTTTTCCATCGCGATCGTAATCGATGAAGGCGCAGCCCGAATTCCAGCGGTCCTCCTGTCCTGCGACTCCCGCGATAGATGCAACATCCCGGAAGGTGCCGTCCCCGTTGTTATGAAACAGCTTGTTTTTTCCGTAGTACGTGACAAGCAAATCATCCCAACCATCGTTGTCATAGTCCCCGACACAGGCTCCTTGGCCCCATCCGGACACCGCGAGCCCTGCCGACTGCGTCACGTCAGTGAACGTCTTGTCGCCATTGTTACGGTATAGATGGCTCGTGGGTTGATTATGAGCACCGCTTGCATCAAATCGCGACCCATTCACGACGAACAGGTCCACATATCCGTCATTGTTGTAGTCAAAAAAAGCAATCCCGCTGCCATTCATTTCGACGAGAAATTTCTTCTTGGTTTCACTGCCGGAGACATTTTGAGCGGTGATTCCAGCCTTCTCTGCGATGTCGGCAAACTGAATGACGGGTGAATGGTTCGCGACAGGGCTAAGTAAGGCCGAACTCGAGATCAGCACCCCGGTTGCAATCGCCGGATAGACTAAGAGCGCATTCATATCATCGCGATCGGGCTAACAGCTGATCTTGTGTCTGGCGCGTAAGAACTTCCTCTTCCCGCAGACTGCCAAGTTTTAGAAACTGTGCCTGCGCCTTTTCGGCCTCCTCCAAGCGCCCCTGGCGGCGGTATATCTGAACCATTTTGTAGTAAGGCAGTGCGTAGCTTGTATCCAGGCCGGCAGCAGATTGGAAGTCTCCCAGTGCGCCGTTCAAATCACCGTTTTCCATAAAAATTTTTCCGCGAAGAAAGTATGCAGGCGCAAACTTCGGGTTACGTCTTATCGCGTCGGCGAGCGACGACAGAGAATCGGACCAGAACTGGTGGCCCGAACGATAGAGAATCAGAGCATGCAAGTAGGGGAGATAGAAGTCAGATTTGGCTTTCACAGGCGCCTGCTCCACAACCGACCTGGCGCGATTGAGATCGCCCGTCATGTACAGCAGAAAGCCGAGACCTTCACGTGGCGCCTCGAGTTCCGGGTCTAGCTCGATGGCCTTCGAATAGGAATCGATCGCGTCGCGATACCGCCCTAGCCGGAATTGCGCAAGACCCAGCGTTGACAAGATGGTCGCCGACGAATGCACGGTGGCAAGAGCGTCCTTGAGCAAGTCAACCGCTTCGACGAACCGTTCTTGCTGAATAAGTTCACCAGCGGCGTCGGAGCAGTAATCGTCTTCCGGATTGCGCCGGCACGCCTCTGCCATGGCGGCAGCAGCGCCAGGTTTCTTGAGTGCCTGAAGAAGTTTGCCTTGGAGGAAGAGTGTCTCAGGGCGGTCTTTCTCGGGGCCCACCGGAATGGAATCAAGAGTCCCGAGCGCCGAGCTTGAATCTCCTTGCCGGAATTGGGCAAGTGCAAGGTTGAATGTGGTCGCCGTCGATTTCGGGTCTAGGGAATGGGCCCTTTGGAGAACACGAACGGCGGACGCATAATCTTTGCATTCCGCAAGCCCGATTCCCGTGGAGGACAAGACTCCCGGTTCCGCGTTTTGTTTTTCAACCGCCAGAAATAGTGGCTCGGCGCGGTCACAAGCTCCAGTTTCAGCGAGTAGAGTAGCCAGATGAAACTGAGCGGCGGTAAAATTTGGCAACCATTCCGTAGCCTGCTCGAAAGCGCGAATTGCGTCCGGCGTTTTCTTCTGCTGCTCGTATACCATCCCGAGCGCGTTGCTCAGCACCGCTGAGTTCGGAAACCGCTTTAAACCGCCTAGAAGTTGTCCTTCCGCTTCCGTCAACCTATGCGCTTGGATGAGAGGAACAACTGACAAGAGGTACTGGAGCTCGGCCTGCGAGGGAGCGTCAGCACGCAACTCAGCCTGAAAGAACAGGGCGAACAGAATCAGGCACCGAGTCCAACCCTTGTACATCATTCAAACCGCCTAGCTTACAATTCTTCCATGCTGCACGCCTTGTTGTCTGGCTGCTGCTTCATATTTTTTCTCCAATCCCTTAACTCCTCCCCGGCGAACTCTCATGTGGGAAAGGGAAATGAATTGATGAGGACCGAACGCTATAAGGAAGCCGCAGAGGAATTCAAACAAGCGCTTGAATATGATAAGACCCTCGATGAAGCGCGCAAGAATTTTGCCATTTGTGAGTTTGAGATTCGAGAATATGCCGAAGCCCGAGATGCCTTTGAACGGCTAAGTGAAGGGAAAGATCGCACGATCGCGACATACTATCTTGGGCGACTCGACCTGATTGAAGGCGATCTCGATGCCGCTATCGCGCGACTTCAGTCGGTTGACGAGAAAAGCGGTATTGTCGATTCGACATATTTCCTCGGTGTAGCCTTCTTCAAGAAAGGGTCGTATGAAGAAGCAGTCAAATCGCTCCGGCACTGTGTGGAACTGAACCCACGCGATTTCCGGGCGCACCAATGGCTTGCGAAAGCTCTCGCCAAGCTCGGGCGCGCCGATGAAGCCAATCAGGAATTCGGGAAGACCAGGGAGTTGCATCAATACTACACAGAAGGCTCGGCCGCGATCGCCGGATGCCGGGCGCTCTTGATGGAAAAGAAAGCCGACGAGGCATGGGCTGAGTGCAAGCAAATGCTGGAGACGGACGACGTTGACAAAGTAACGGCCGTCGCCATGTTATTCGGCAAAATGGGCGATCAGATCCATGCAGTAACAGCCTGGCATCGGGCTGTCAGTCTGGATCCTGACTCCCCGGAAATAAATTACAACTTGGCTTTCGCCTGCTTCCAGGGGAGAGACATCGGATGCGCCAGGCACTATGCTCAGATCGCATTCCAACTTTGGCCGGAGTTCCCGGAGGCAAGTATACTTTACGGGACAATCCTTTATATGGTTGCCGATGACGCGGAAGCGGTCCGCGTCCTGACTCGAGCTCACGAACTGCGTCCGGATGATGCAAATGTGCGGCGCCTTTTAGCGGATCTGCAGGCCGATTCAAAGCCCCGGTAACCCTCGGGGATCAAGTACCAAACATTACACGCTTTTACATATTTGTATTCAAGACGGTAAAAACCATGGTGTATATTGCTTCACAATGTCTACATAACGTGTGCCTGGGCAGCGTGATTCCGGTTGGGGCTCTGAGCAGAAGGCACAAAGGTTCGTTTTTTGAAAGCCGTGCTCTTTCGAAAATATTTTGTGCTCTCGGTGGTCCTGTTAGCGGCCTGCGGAACTGCGCCCAGCGCTGATCTCTTCGATCTCGCTTCTGCCGGGCAGGTGACGTCGTGGGATCGATCAGAACCGAAGCGCCTGGCTGGGCTTCACCAAGCTACCGGACTATCGAGTCTCGGCCTCGAGTGGGACGAAGAACGTGACATTCGTGAGATCCGAGTGCGCTATCCGAATAATGTTGTTCGCGGTGTATCCATCGAATACTGGTTCCGGAATTGGCCTTATGAGCCGCCCAAAATGCCAACTTTCGAGGATCCCATGGACGATCCATGGCAGGGCGAATGGCTGAAGGCCGCGATATCGGAGAAGTGTGAGAATGCAGAATGCACGTATCAATTCGAGCCGCTGATCGAAGCAGAAAACAGGAAGGCGAAAAATCTTCCCGGGGTTCGCTATCGAAGGACCTTGAAGGTGCGGCTGGTTTATCCGGAGGGAGTGCCCTCGATTGATTCCTTGCGGGTCTACTCGGGAAGTGAAGAATTCATCTCGAAAATGCGAGTTGAATTGGCCTCCGGCGATTCCCCAGGTGCTCAATGGACCGTGAGTGCCTCGGTATACAACGGCCGCCTTCTTTCGGCGGCTCCCTGGCAGTTCAGCGCCCAGGATAGCGCAAGTGGCGCTCAGATATGGTCGTTTCACTCAGGTCCTTCAGCTAAGGGTGTGCTGCTCGACGTCATTGCGACCAAACCTGACCTGCCCGGGTCTCACGATGCGACGGTCGTAACGATCCATGCCAAACGAAGCGATGGCGCAGTCGAGGAGAACCGCAGTTTCTCGTTCGCTATAGACGATTTGACAAACGGCCCGATTGTGTTGCCGGAATTTCTAGCGCGAGTAGTCGACCTGTCATCTCCCCCGAGCAGCGCTTCACAAAGACAGAAGAAGCTTCGCGTGCGGCAAAGGATCGCGCTCGAGCCTGAGCAGAGTTTCGAACGCGCTTCCCGCGAGATACCGCCACTGAACCCTTGGGAGCGCGAGTCGGGCGAGGCAGTCTATTTACCGCTTGCCCCGGATTCGAACTGGCAAAAATTCGCGTTCGAATACGGGGGCAATGTCTTCGTCAGTAAAAAGGGAATCAAGGCAAAGGGTCGCGAATTGGAGAGGTTGCAGTGGGAGGGCGATCGAATAACCTGGCGGATCGGCACGGGGGCGACGCCCTACTACCGGAAAGATCGGCAGGTGACCGTTCGCAAGCTGGATGGCTATCTACCGGTAGTTACTCAGGTCTGGCGACACGAGGGGATCAGGTATTCCGAAGAAGCATACGCGACTCTGCTCGGTGGCGAGTTGTCACCTGAGAATCGCGCGCGTAACGAAGAGACACCAGCCGTTTTGATGTTGAACTTGTCTGTTAGGAATGAATCCGGCGCCGCGTCGCGCGGCCATCTCTGGCTTTCGGTGGAAGGTATGGGAGCCCTGGGGCTGAACAATAAGACCATAAGAGGAAAAGGAAAATTAGTAGCGTACTTGGGCGATACGACGGGTGTGGAAGTCTCACCTGCGACCATCCCGGACATTGGCGTAAGCGGCATTCACATCAGCTTTCAACTCCCGGCCGCCGGAGAGCGCTCGGTTGTTATCAAGCTTCCCTGTGTCTCTGATCTTGGAGAGTCCGATCTCGCCGCGTTGGACCGTCTTGATTACGCTGCAGAACGTGCGCGGATCGTGTCGTATTGGAAACAGATCGTGGGTGATGCAACCCGCTTCACGGTTCCTGAGCCCAAATTCAATCTGCTGGCGAAGAGCGTTATTGCACAGATTCACATCAGCACGACCAAAGACCCAAAAACGGGGCTATATATGGTGCCGGCGGCTAGCTACGTGTACGACGTTTTCGAGAACGAGTCGTGCTACCAGATTCTTCTGCTCGACACGCTGGGACGATTTGACACAGCGGCGGCCTACCTGGAGTCGATGATGCGCCTCCAGGGTAGCAAGAACTTCCCGGGCCTGCACAAGGGGAGCATCGACGGAATTTTCCATGGGGCAAAAATCGACGATGTTTACGACTATACGGCACACGGCTACGGACTCGACCACGGAACAGTGTTGTGGACACTGGCACAACATTATTTCTATTCTCGAGATCGCGCCTGGCTCGAACATGCATGGCCGCACATGCGACGGGCGATCGAATGGATTGAACAACAGCGCTCCGCCACGAAACAAACCGATTTGAATGGAAACAATGTTCGCGAGTATGGTCTACTGCCGGCTTCGCAGCTTGAAGACAACCCGGATTGGGCCAACTGGTTCTCTATAAACGGCTTCGCCTGGGCTGGAATGCAGCGAACTGCGGAGGCTCTGCAAGACATCGGACATGCCGATGCCGTTAAGATTCAACAGGAAGCTAATGCATTTCGGGCTGATCTGCGTACCGCAATTCTGCGTGCCGTTGAAAGCGCGCCCGTGGTTCGCATGCAAGATGGCAGCTACGAGCCATATGTACCCGTGCTCCCGACACGCCGGTTTCGTATCTTCGGTCCGCTCCGCGCCGATTACTACAAGCGCTACGGACATCCGGAAATAAAACCGCTCATGCGGTTGGGCGCGGACCGCGATACTCTGTGCGGAGCTGTCGTGCTGCTGCTTCTGGGCGTCTTCTCGCCAGAGGAACCGATTGCGAACTGGATTCTGGACGATTGGGAGGATAACGAGACACTCAGCAGCGGGATGGGCATGAACATTCACGGAATGACCGACGAGCGTTACTGGTTCAGCCAGGGTGGGATGGTGTTCCAGGCGAACCTGGTGAATCCGATTCAAACCTACCTTTTGAAACACGAAGCACCGGCGGCGATCCGCAATCTGTACAACGATTTCGTGGCCTGTCTCTACCCGAATGTGAATGTCTTCACCGAGGAATATCATCAATGGGGCCATGGCAGTGGGCCGTTCTACAAGATCTCCGACGAATCCCGCTTCATTAACCGGGTGCGCGACGCGTTGGTGTTTGAGGATGGGGACACGTTGTGGCTCGCCCCTGGCGTTCCGCGGCGCTGGCTCGCCTCACCCGACGGCGTCGCCGTGAACCAAATTCAGACCTTCTTCGGACCCCTCAGTTACAGCCTGCATGGCGGAAAAGCAGGTGTTATAGAGGCTACCGTTCAGCTCCCCTTACGCAACCCAGCGAAGACCGCATGGCTGGTCGCCCGTGTTCCCTACGGCAGGCTCCAAAGCGTTAGATTAAATGGCAAGTCGTGGAGTCGTATCGATACCCGTTTAGAGGCGATTGAGCTTCCGAAACAGCCAGGACCTTTGAAGCTTGAAATCCGGTACCGGTGAAATGAGCACAAAAGAAGAAGCGTTGCACGATGCGCCCGGTCCGGTTTCATCGATGCGAGCGCCCTGGATGCTTCTTTCCATTCTCACCGTTTTCCTGTGGGGCGGTTGGGGGCTCGAATCCAAGTTTGTCGTTGACCGGATCTCGCCCTACTTGAACCAGGTGATATTTTCAGCCGGGCTTCTGCCTCCGCTCATATGGATCCTGTTCTCGAGAAACCTGCGGCGGGCGACCGGTAAGCGCCGGAAAGGCGCGTTCTATGGGCTCCTCACGGGAGTTCTGGGCGGAACCGGAAATATCGCCTTTTACCTGGGTCTGGCAAAAGGAGGCAAGGCTGCGGTCGTTGTGCCGCTGGTGGGACTCGCTCCCCTCGTGACTGTAGTTCTCGCGTTTTTCTTGTTGAGGGAATCGCTGAACCGGATTCAAATCGTGGGTTTGCTGCTCGCTCTGGTCTCCATTTTCCTGTTGAGTCTTTAATATGCAGCTTTGGTTTTTTTACTCTATGCTGGCCTTGATCTTTTTCGGGATCACGGGTATTACCCAAAAGCTCTCCACGAATCACATCTCATTCGAGGCCTCGTTCGCATGGTTCTGTGTTGCCATGATCCTGATCTCGGCGGCGATCGCCATAGCCGTTCCACTCGATTGGCGCATCAGCCCGCCCTTAGTGCTGCTCGCGGCGCTGGGCGGCACTTTGAACGGTTTGGGAGCGCTCACCAGTTTCGCTGCTCTGGAAAAGGGCGGCAAAGCTTCGGTAGTGATCCCGATTATCAACTTGTATCCGCTCGTCACGATTTGCGGCGCCTGGCTGCTTTTAGGTGAAAAGCTCACGGGAAAACAGATCGCCGGCATCGTTTTCGCGCTAGCTGCCGTCGTACTACTCTCGCAGGAGACTGCAGAGCAATCTACCGTTTAAAACATACGGAGGTCGTTATGCAACATTCGAAGGCTCTTCTCCATGTTCTGGTGATAACTGCCATCGCGCTGGCGATGGTGTCAGAGGTCAATGCTCAGCTAAACCGGGGCCAGATCCGTGGGACGGCAACAGACCCACAAGGAGCGGTGGTGCCGGCGGTGGAGGTAACTGTGACGAACCTCGCGACGGGCGAGGCGAAACACGTTACTACTAACAGCGCCGGATTTTACCTGGTCCCGGACCTACTTCCCGGCACCTATACAGTGCAGTTTCAAGCGACAGGTTTCGCCAAGCTGGAAATCACAGCCGTCCAACTGCAGGCTGGAACCGCCGTGACTGTCGATGGCAACATGAAGCTGGGGCAAGCTACTGAAAGCGTCAACGTGTCCGCGGCTCCGCCACTCATCGAGACCACGTCTTCGAACTTCTCGACCTCCATTCAAGGCGAGCTTCTCGACACGGTTCCCATCCTGGGGCGCGATATTCAGAACCTGGTCCAATTGCTGCCCGGAGTCACTCAATCCGTGGGACCTACTGGTGCTACTTTCGGCTTTGACAGCCAATTTGGCGGTTTCCCGGACCCAACCCATATCGTAGGCTCGGGTATCAGTGCAAACGGCAGCCAAGGTGGTGCTAACGCCTGGTATCTGGACGGGTCCCTCAATGCGACTCTCGGACCGGAATCGGTTGTTGTCAATCCTTCCCCGGACGCTGTTGCTGAATTCAACCTGGTCAACAATGGCCTTGCCGCCGAATGGGGCCGCACCAGTGGCGCTGTCGTGAACGTCGTTCTTAAGTCGGGTACGAACGCGTTTCACGGAAGTCTCTATGAATACAACCGGAATTCCTACTTCAACGCGAGTAATCCCTTTGACCGCCGCGACATAAACGGGACTCAGTTTCTCTCTCCGCACGTCAATTTCAACGACTTCGGCGGAACCGTCGGCGGTCCCATCATCAGGAATAAAACCTTTTTCTTCTTCTCCTGGGAGACTTCGTTCCTCCATGAGAACAAGAACCAGGTCTACACCGTCCCGACTCTCCTGGAGCAATCCGGAAATTTCAGCGACCGCCCGGATCTCGGCGCGTGTCCCACGTGCCTTTTCGATCCGTATTCGACGGTAGGTCCGGATGCCGATGGGCTATTCCACCGAACACCTTTTGCCGGGAACATTGTCCCTGCCAATCGCATCGATCCTCTCGCTGCCTATTACGTAGCAAGCTATCCCGCTCCGAACTTTCTCGATCCACTCCAGCAGGGGCCTAGCGGATGCGGCGCATTCTGCAACAACTTTCTCGGCACGGTCGGAAGCAGTCTGACCACGAACAATATGTCGATCAAAGTCGATCATCGCTTTAATGAGAAGAGCGCTCTCTTTGTCGAGTATCTTTACAATCCGAGTTACTACGCGAATTACCGGCTCCCATGGTTTGGGCCCACTGCTCCTACACAGGGAATCAGCGGCGCACAACCCTACACGACCGCAAATCAGATTTTTGCCATTGGTCATACCCAGACCTTCAGCTCGACGTTCATTAACGAAGTTCGCGCCAGCTACAGCCGGCAGAACCAGATTGCGAAACAGAACCCCAATTCGCTGGTTGACAACTCCGGGATCGAACAGCGGATTCAGGGGCTCAACTTCGTTCTCGACAAGTACGGTCCGGTACCCACTATCGGTGTCGGCGGCTATGGCGGCTTTGGACCGCAGCAGTGGCAAAACGGCCTCCAGGGTGTCGATGCCTACACCTTGCAGGACAATGTCACAAAGGTCCTTGGAAGCCACACGTTAAAGGCAGGCTTGATGTGGCGCCGCGATGACAACTGGTACAACGCGAGCTGGGGATACAACCTCGGTTTCGGCGGCGGGTTGACTACTGACCCTGTTACAGGGCTTGGCGGAAACGGGCTCGCGCAATTTCTGCTAGGCGCAGTGGATCCGGGGAGCGGCACCGGAACGTTTCACTATCCTTACCAGACCAGCGACTACTGGGGCTTCTACGTTCAGGACGATTATAGAGTCAATTCGAAACTCACTCTGAATATCGGCCTTCGTTACGACATGTACGGTTGGTTTCGCGAGCGGCACGACTTCCTCGCCAACATGAACTTTGGCGCTCAAAATCCGGATGTTGCCTACAACGGCAGAGTCGACTACTTCGGCACAGAGGCTCATCCCGACTCCAACGTCTTTCCTGCCAACAAGAACAGCATCGGGCCCCGGCTCAATTTCGCGTGGACGCCCACTAACGACCGTAAATGGGTCATCAGGGGCGGGTTCGACGTGATCTACAGCAATGGCATCAGCGCCGCCTTTGGAGATCAGAATGGCGCGATCAGCGGGCCCGCTTACGCAAACTATTTCGCGTATAACGGTGATTTCACCGGGCAACGGCCAGCCTTCAGGATGAGCAGCGGCGCGCCTAATCTGAACCTGCCGCCGCTCGACCAGGTGAAGCAGGAGAACAACCAGTTCCTGGGCACGACCGTGGGCGCATTTTTGAAGGGCGACCATGACCCGTATGTAGAACAATACAGCATCTTTGTACAACGTGAGCTTCCGGCCAACATGGCCGTCAACGTGGGCTACGTCGGTACGCACGGGCTTCATTTGTACGGTGACGAATTCCGCAGCTACGATTACGTGCCTACTGCCGTGCTGCAGCAGCGTCGCAGCGGGATCAATGACTCGGTTCCGACTCCAGCGTCTCTCGTTTCAATCTACGGAGACACCATTCCCCTTTCTAACTTGCTCAGGCCCTATCCTCAGTACACGGGCATCACTGTCAATAGCAACCCGGACGGGTTCAATCGTTACAACGCATTTCAGGCCAAGATTGAAAAACGATATTCGAGCGGTTTGAACTTCATGGTTGCCTATACGAACCAGAAGAACATCGGCACGCCGAACACAGGCAGCATCATCGGAAACACAGCTACGCCGACGACCATCGGACGTACCGTAGGTCGCGCATCGCTGGTTGCGGGCGCGATCTCCGGAGGCAGCGGCAATACCGCCGGCGGGTCTCGTGCTCAGAATCCGGATAACCGCTATGCGGACGTAGCGCTAACGGCAGATGACATCCCGAACATCCTGAACATCGCCGGCTCCTACGAGTTGCCGTTCGGCAGGGGAAAGCCTTTCCTCTCAGGAAGCCGCATCGCGGATGTGTTAATTGGCGGCTGGACGCTTACAAACAGTTGGAATTTTCAGGACGGTGTTCCACTGGTGATCCAGGCCCCATGTAATGGAATCCAGGGCGAAATCGGGGTGTGCCGTCCTAACCTGATCGGGGACCCGAATCAGTTCAGCGGATCGCGCTCGAAAGCGGATCGCGAAAATCAGTGGTTCAATCCCGACGCATTCCAGGCAGCTTTCCAGACAAATCCCGCCATTCTGACGGCTCCGGACCCGACGATTTACAACGAGTGGTGGCAATTCGGAAGCATGGGAGTTCGCAATGGGGCTGTAAGGTCTCCCGGCTTCTGGAACGCAGACATGTCTTTGTCAAAGAACTTTCACATTACCGAATCGCGCTATCTTAGCTTCCGATGGGAGGTCTACAACGCGCTCAACCACCAGAATCTTGGGATACCCGATACAAATTGGTGTCTGCCTCCAAACGCCGATGGCTCTACCGACCTGGTTCACCAGTTCGGATGCCAGTTCGGCAAGATCACGAACGTACAGACCGACCCGAGAGCCATGCAGTTCGGTTTGAAGTTCGTCTTCTGATCTTGCGGCGGCATTGAAGAAGATCTCTGATCAATACCCAACCATGCACTAAGGAGAGCTGAAGGCAGCCCGCTCCTATCTCGGAAACACATGGAGCGTTATGCCGCAACTGGGAAACGCCATTTTTCCCGGGCGGACGTTCAGCACGCCTTTCTTCGTGGATTATGGCAAGGACGGGAAATCAGACCGCTGCGGAGCGGATCGCTATGTTTATGCGCTCTCAAACGACGGCGCTTGGAACAATGGGAACTGGATGACCCTCGGCCGAGTACCGCAAGATCGCATCTCCCGACTGTACCCGCAGGATTGGGAATTCGTTCACGGATTCGACGATCGACGTGATCCCATCTGGCAACCAAATCACGCGTCCGCGCTTTACATATTCTGGTCCCCTGGCCGAACCAGCATGTGCGGCATGCACTATATACAGCAGTTGGATCGCTACATCTTGCCGCAGTGGCACTATACTCGACTCCACGATCCATCACGAACGTTCGATGCCACGTGGTGGGAGTTCTATGAGGGGCCAGCCCCTTGGGGACCATGGTCTTTGTTCTACTCCCAGGATTTCGAGCCCGAAGCTTGGTACAACCCGTGCATTCCGGCCAAGTTCATTAGCCCTGATGGAAAAAAGTTATGGATTTTCACTGCGGGTAATTTCATACGGCAAGAATTGAATCTCTATGGCTTGTGGATGATGCCGATGACACTAGAGCTCGATTGATAGTCAGCTCGACGGCCAGGCGACCGAGTGTCAGTGGTCCACGTGGTCAGCTCTTGGCGTTACGCCGGTGAGCTGATGAAAGAGAGCGCAGAAATGGCTGACATTCTTGAAGCCCAGCGCATAAGCGGCCTCTTTGGTTGAAGCTCTTTCGATCTGCAGCAACCGGCGCGCCTTAAGAACCAGAAGGGAATTGTAGTAGAAGTGGGGGCTGATACCGGAGGAATTCTTGAAGAGTGAAATAAATCGTGATGGGCTGACTCCTACATCTGCGCATAAATCGGTGAGGCGGAATGAATTCTTTCCGTGGCTGTTCATGAACTCGGTCGCGCGGTGCATTTGAACCCAGGGGAGTTGCGGAGGCAAATCCAGTTCGCCTGGTTGCATCAAAGTCAGCGGCCAAGATCGAAGCAAACAAATAACGATCTGGCGCAGCAGGAGTTCCAGCATGGTTGCGCGGCCTTGGCGCTGAGCTTCAAATTCATTGATGAGTTTGTCGATAAGTTCGAGGACGTCCTCGTCCCGATGCGTGCCCATGAAACGAATGTCGCTGCTATGGAACGGAAGTGACATGGCTTGGACCAGCGAGCGTAGGACTGATGGCCGGACAATAACTGTAAGCCCGCTGGAGCTCAGTCCGCCAATACCAAAGAAGCATTGATGAAACTGTCCGGGGTTCACGATTACCACTTCACCGGCTCGTGCCACTTGCTCAGCGCTCCGGTATCGAAACCCAATTTGGCCCGACAGGCAAGCCACCAGACAGTACTCACCATGTGTATGCGGCAGCCCGTCGTACTGGCTGGTCGTGTACTGAAAGTAGTGGAAGCCGAGGCCGAGATCGGGAGTCAACCAGATTCTGCTAAGCGGCAAGTTGCAAGGTGCGGCCAACATGGGAGAACGCAGAGCGTGTTGCTCAACGTATCATAGGGCCGCAGTTCTGGCAAGGTGCTGATGTGGAGCGGTTAGCGATACTTGACACGGAGGTGCTGCTGTCCAGCCGCTACAGGAAGAACAATAGAGGCATTCGCCGCATCAAACTGCGCCCAGTTCTTGCCATTAACCTGAACGCTCGAGATCCTTTGACTATCCATGGAACGAAGGTGAATTTCTAGCTCGCGGGCCGTCAGATCTGGTGCACAAGTAATATCAGCCTCGACGAAGCCCTGATCCATATGAGATTGGATGCGAAAACCGATGTGTCCGAAATAGGTGGGCGCCTGCTCAATTTCGATAACCGCCCCCGGCCGCAACCACTGTCGAGGCGCTCCGCAGTTTAGGCAGAGGCGATCTCCCTGCTCGCGCACAAGCATGAGTCTCAAAAACGTCAGAAACGCTGCTTCATCGGAGGTCTTGAAGAACGGACCGCCACCGGTACCCAGGCTCGGAACCCACTCCGTGTAAGCGCCCACATCCGGGTAGTAACTCACGGCGAAGGTGTTATAGAGCGCCCGTAAAGCTTGTGGCAACTGATTGCGCTGCATGTAAATGGCGGGCGTGTTCACCAGGTTCGGCTGAAGCGTGATTCCGCCACGGCTGAACCAGTCGCGCTTCGGTACACCCATTGAGTCGTCGGCCATGAATAAGTTGTCTTCATAGTCCTCGAGGATCCAGGTCGCTACAGGTTCGTTCGCGTCAAAGACTCCACAATCGACGAGTGTCAGGGAACCGTAGAGTATGTTACGGATCCACCCCAAATCGCGGCCGTGCAAAGAAGGTCGGGGTGGAATCGCGGGTATGAACGTTCCATCGCGCAGCGGAACGACAGGCGTAATGGCCATTGCGCGCAAAGCCGCGCTACGGATGTCTTTCCGATATTGAGCAGCTTCTTTAAGCAGACGCGAGCCAACCGCTGGATCAATCTCCGAGAGAGCTTCAGCCGCTGCGTGGAGACCACGGTAAGCGTAACCATTGACGGCAAACCAATACTCGAAATCCTCGTTGTCCTCGAGCTGGCCTGCAGGCAGCAAGCCGTATTCGGGAACCGGGTCACCGTTATCCAAGTATTGCTTTGTCGCCTGGCGCTCTTGTATGATCCAATCCGCCGCACGGAACATGTGAGGGGCGACACTGTGGAGCCAGGCTTTATCCCGCGTGAAGAAGTAATGTTCGGCAATGGTCCACAGAATCCATCCGTGATTGAGGTTATAGCCGGAGTGCGTGTAATCGTGATCCGCATCCACTCGTACGCCGTGAAATATCGCAGAAGTGTCTTTGAATCGTCCGGGCGGAGCCTTGGACCCTTGCAATTCGACAATCGGCCTTAGACACCGCCAGGCCCAGTCATGAAGGCCGCGCATGTCCAGAAGACGGACTTGAACGGCAGTTTCATTGGCAAACATGTTGTAGTCATAGGTTCCGCACGGACACATGTCGTAACCTGTTTTGAGGTCCTTTTCGCTACTGACAAGGATGTGCTGAAGAACAGATTGCTGAAATCGGTTGAATTCGGCATCAGGAACCTGCATACGAACACTGGCCGAATTCTGCTTGCGCCAGTAGTCAAGCGTTTCCTCAAGGCGCTCACTATATCGAAATTGACGAATTCGGTCCTGATCATTCCTTGATTCGAACGTTCGGAAAGGTAAAGCGATCGTAATTGTGCGCGATGCCGTGGGAGGCACGGTCACGCTCCATACGGCGGCTTGTCCGCCGTGAGAGGCTGTAGGTTTATCATCGGCCGCAATGGTGCGGGTCTCTTGAGGCGCACCTTCTGGAACAGGTTGGATCTCAATCGATCCCTCTGGCGCATGAAGTGCCGCACGCAGCCGTGGCTGCGCGTAGCTACCGTTTGAATTTGCTATACCGAGAACCAGGCCCGCATCGTAGCGAAGCTTTTCTCGCGGGTTGATCAGCAGCCAGACGCGGGCGGTAACAGGAGACAATTGGGGGTTCCGAACGTCTACTTTCAGTAGAACGATACTTGGTTCATTACCTCGCAAATGCTGATCATCCAGGCGAGCATCCAGCAATGTAGAGTAGGCTTGTTCTTTGAAAACGAGACCTCCCTCTTCCCAGTGGGTCGTGACCAGGGGGAGCCACCCACCAAGAAGCTCCTGGCGGGCACTATGTTCGCGTTCACGAAAATCCGGAGTCTCGCCAGTTCCTATGCGGAAGTAGATTTGGTCCCCTTCCCATAGCATTTGAGACCGGTCTTCCTTCATGGCCTTTGAGCTCTTCTTGCTTATGAATAGATTGCCGTTATAGTCGAGTCCGTATTTCTCGCGGCTGCCGGGAAAACCGAGCGGATAGTACCGTAACGGATGTGAACCGGAGCGATGCGTCATCGCGAGTGCCGGGATCTGACCGGTTGCATTTTCCAGAGATTGTTCCGGCTCGCCCGATACGCGAGTGATAATGTCCTCTCCCGGACGCATTCGGCCAGACTCGACGTAAGAGTTGAAAGTAGCTCCTGCTTCCTCGTCACCTAGAAAAACACCAAACGGGCGCACATAGATATCCTTCTGGATCAAGAGGTCGTCCATGCTCACGCCGAACGCATTTTCGCCAGATCGAATGGTAAGGATCGTGCGGTCGGCGGAATCTGGCGGGTGTTCAGTGTATCGGACGGTTAGCCGTAGCCCATGCCGCGGCTGCGGGAGTGACGTCGAATCAAGAATCTCGCCATTGTAAGCAGTCGCAGACACCTGAACAGGTGTTTTGCCTTCGCACCCCGTTTCGATATCAATGTGCCGCTGGTTCCAGCGCGACTCCCCATAGGCGCGCAGGCCCGAATAGCGAATCGGGCTTCCGTCAAAACGTAAGCGAATTTTCAGTGTTTTGCGGAAGGAGGGTGCATATCCTGGGACATTAGTGGCATTGGGGTTCTCGGCTTGTGTGAGCGGTTTGAATTCGAAGTGCAGCGTGCTTCCGCGAACCCACTTTTCTCCGGTCACTTCGCGCCAGGTGCCCTGCCATCGGGTATCCGACTTCGTCCATCCTCCGGCGGGTTTAGGCGGCCAGTTCGAGACCCAGGTGTCGATGTGAACAACCGCAGGATCAGGTACATTTCGCGCGAAATCTATCTCGAGTCTTCGAACGACACGAGGTTCGTCCCACTCAAGCCCAACATGTTGGTCAGAGGTCTGCGGCCGGGCGAATACCGCAATATCAACCGGAGCACCTAAACTTGCCGGCTGAGCGCCGAATGAAAAGCTGGTACCAAGCAGAAACCAGATCAGCGCGAGAGAACTCATCCGCCAAGGATCAAAATTGATTGACAAATATGGCCTTAAGAATTGGCGATTGACCACTGGTTAGTTCCTCAAAGATCCGCTGTCCCATGTCGATCTTTGCCGTTGTGATGAACATCTCATAAGGAAATCGGCCAGAGGCCAATATTTCAAGCGCTGCCGCGAATTCTTTTCGAGTGTAGGCGTAGGCTCCGCGGAGATTCAATTCTCGAATGACGAATGGTCTCGTATCGGTGGAGCAGATTTCCTGGTCCAACCCAATGCATGCTACGGTGCCACCCGACGCAGTACATTCAACAGCATTCTTCCGGCATGCATCCGTACCGACCGCGTCCACCGCGAAGTCTACTCCGTATCCGTCGGTCCAGTCCAGGACAACCTCAATCGGAGACTGCTGAAAAGCATCGATCACCAAATCCGCGCCGAAGTTACGCGCGGCGCGAAGCCGATGGTGATTTCGCTCAACCACGGCTATACGAGCGGCTCCCGCTTCTTTGACAACAAAAAGCGACAGCAGACCGATCGGACCTGCCCCGTAAATCAGGCCGGTCCCGCCACGCACATCTGGTATTCGGCCGATGACGTGAAGGGCGTTGGCTAGCGGTTCTACCAAAGCACCTTCCGTGTACGACATCCCCGAAGCAAGAGGGAATACGCAGTCTTCAGGTACCGCTACAAACTCAGATAAACCACCATGCAGGTCCAGGCCGAAGACCCTTCGTGACGCACAAAGGTTTTCGCGCCCTGATAGGCAGTAACGGC
The DNA here is from genome assembly GCA_036557345.1 of Bryobacteraceae bacterium. GTDB lineage: Bacteria > Acidobacteriota > Terriglobia > Bryobacterales > Bryobacteraceae > Bog-105. The sequence continues at coordinate 26,499 of DATBHS010000094.1, read as the reverse complement.
ATTTGCCGCAGCACAGCAACGGATAGATAGCTGCCGCTGCGCCAGGTTGCAATCGGCTTGAGTTAACGGTTTCTACGACATCGCCGCTGAATTCGTGGCCTAAAGCCAATGGAGGAACTCTCTTCTTGCTCTTTCCCAAAAAACCATGCAAATCGGAGCCGCATATGCCACATGCTCGAACACGCACCAATACGTTGCCAGTTTCCAACTTTGGTTCGCCTAATTCACGCACTTCCAACGTTCGTGGTTGGGTGTATACAAGGGCTTTCATCTCGCCAACGGTATCACTCCTGGTGCCCAGGATGATTACAGGACGGCGCGGATGCCCTATACTCGTTGCCCTGATATTCCATATCCTGGTGGATACCGATCCACGATGTGTAATATCCTTGCACCGTGATAAGCTTGAGAATTGAAAAGAACTTCTCAAGTTCAGTCTGAGGATTCTTTTCCTGCTCGATCAGCTGGGCGAGAACTAAATCAAGCGATGTCTCGCGAGACGTCTTTTCCAGCAGGCGTATTCCACTTCGCCAGATTTGCTTTGTGGTCTCGTCACTAGTCGATACCATCAAATCGGCAAACGCTGGCACTTTTGCTTCGCTGGCTCCGCCGGAATGCTCGTCGGCAGGGATGATCATTTCCATAATGGTATCCAGCAATTTCTGTTCAGCTGGCGTGAAAAACACGAAAGTGTAATTCTTGAAATTGCTATCGGTTCCTGGAGAAGAGCAGTGTAGATCGAATGCCCGGGCGAGCGTTGGAAATGCAGCGCCGATGCACAGGAGTTCTAAGGCGGATCGTCGATTACAGGTGTCGATTCGAACAGATGAATTCTGGGCCAACGTTCCATCGTTAGGTTTCACAGTTCACCCCGGCGGCGCTGTTCCGCGATGTATTCGGAAGCGCGTAGCGATAAAGCCATAATGGTCAGCGTCGGATTCTTCTCACTCGAAGTTGTAAAGCAGCTTCCATCCGTGACAAATAGGTTTTTTACCTCATGCGACTGGCAAAAGCTGTTTAGTACGGAGTTCTTTGTATCTTTGCCCATACGAACGGTACCGACCTCGTGGCTGGAAAATCCCGCCGGGACAGGACAGGCCTTGTAGCGGGTAGGCCCTTTAAAACGATCGCCAATTTCATCGACAGCCTTTTGCATCTGGCGGTGAATCGCGAGATCTTCTTCGCCGAATCGGAAGCGGACTACAGGAATGGGAATGCCGTATAGGTCCTTCTGTGTTGGATGAATTGTGATGCGGTTCTCGGGGCGCGCCAGCACTTTGCCATACCCAGCTAACAACAGAAAACCGGACTGCATCCGGCGAACCTGTTCTTTAAACGTTTTGCCGGCCCCCGGGAGATATTCCGCTTGGAAAGGATACATATAACCGTTGAAATTCACCTGAAAATCAAAGGTTCCTTCCAGGGATTTCGTGCGATACCGGGGAACGAGCGCTTGATCCATCGCCCCGTCCTGGTTCTGCGGCTTTTGGCCTTCTAATTCAGTCAAATATAAATAGGTGTCGTCTTCCATGTGGCCGTGCAAATAACGACCTACGACTCCGTTCGAATTTGCAAGGCCGGCCGGATATTTGGAGGAGACGGAGTTGAGTAAGAGGCGTGCACTTTCAACGGTCGCGCAGCAAACCACAAAAATTCCGGCGCGGATTTCCTCTTCTTTCTTTGTATTTCGATCTATTATGGATACAGCCCGGACCAAACCTTCCGAGTTGACCAGAATTTCGCGGGCAAGAGCATTCTGGCGCAGCGTCAGATTCCCTGTCCGGCGTGCCTTCGGGAGCATGCTTGATGGGGTAGAAAAGATAGCCGAGACGTCACACCCATCCATGCAATGACCGCAATAATGACAAGATGGCCTGTTGTCGTACGGACGGGTCAGCAGAGCCTTACGCACGGAAATCACGCGGATGCCCATGGGCTCACAGGCCTTCTTGAGAAGTTGCTCGCTGCAGCGCAAAGGGAGAGGAGGAAGATAGTGTTTACCTGCGGGCAGAATCGCAATTCCGTCGTCGTTCCCGCAGACTCCTATCTCCGTCTCAATACGTTCATAATAAGGCTCAAGATCTTCATAAGTAAGCGGCCAATCGTCTTCGATTCCGTTCAAGGTGCGCTCGCGAAAATCGGAGGGGGCATAACGAAGTACGACGGCGTTCCAATGCACGGTGCGCCCGCCTAGCACTCGAATGCGATCAACAAACATTTCCTTCGGCGCATCGAGTTGAATTGAACCGTGTAGGTCGGACGGATAAAACATTTCTTGCTTTTCGCTGCGAAAGCCGCGGAACTTCAGATCATATGGCCAGCAGTGAGAGCGAAATTTGGAGGGGGGCACCTCTGAGCCAGCCTCCAGAAGAATGACTTTGGCTCCCGCTTGACAAAGCTGTTTCGTGACAACGCCACCAGCAGCTCCTGAGCCAATTACGCAAACGTCGTAAATAGTCTGAGGCATATCTATGAGACCTTACTCATGCGACCCAGCGAGCTTATTCTCAAATAGGAAAAGGCCACTCTTCCCTGCAACAACGAAATCCAGATCGCCATCGCCATCGATATCTTTCACGGCGATTTGAACCCCTCCACCGACTCGCCCGCCGTAGTGGATAACATGCCTGGCCCATTCAAGCTCATGGGTTCCCGGGGTAAGCAGTCGTTCATACCAGTAGACGCCGAGCGGTTCACGTTCGCCGGGGTCGTCCCCGTTTTCTGCCATATACCGCTTGCCGGTCAATAAGCCCAGATTTCCCGAGTTTCGGAAATCGACGAGAACAACCGCATGGGCTTGAGACCACGTATGGTCGATATCATGTTTGGTCCAGGTGTTATCCGAATTCTGCTCAAGCCAGAAAATGCCATAGTCGTGGCCCAGGGATGTGACGATGTCAGGTTTCCCGTCGCCGTTTACATCTCGCACGTAAATAAACCCAAGTTCACCGCGGATATTCCAATCAGGGTGAAATTTCCAATCGCCTTGTCTCGGATCGAGAGGAGCTTCTAACCAGCCAACTGGCGTTAGGATATCGTTCCGCTTATCCCCATTTACATCTCCAGCTCCGATCCCATGTCCATAGCTGCGATTACTAATGACATGCTTCGTAAATCCGCCCTTACCGTCGCGTTCGTACCACGCGAGGGGCTTATTGTCGCCGAATTGCGGCAGGACCTCGTCGGCTTTACCGTCATTGTCCAGATCGACCAGGAAAGTGAATTCAATCGGAGAACCCGTTTCGATTGAATGTTCTTGCCACATAGCATGATCATTGCCTGGATTCTCCCACCACGCTAACTTGTTGCTGAACCATCCGGATGTGACGAGATCCACTCGACCATCTCCATTCACATCGAGTGGCAACGTCGAAAGGTCATCGATATAGTTTTCCGTATAGAGAATCTGGCGGAAATGGTGTTTGCGCCAGAGTGGGCCTTCATACCAGTACTCTCCCGCAACAATGTCGAGTTTCCCATCGCCGTTGATATCCGTAACTACAGCTGCTTCCGCCGCACCAAGGTCGATGACATGTTTTTCAAACGGAATTTCTGTGGGACGGGAACCCTTCCAGGCCGGAATCAGTGAGATTGGTATCGCCAGCAGCAGTAGAAGTATCTTCCAGGTAATTTTGATTGGTCTTCGTTTGTTTGAATTCATGCAACAGTTAACGTCATTGGCAGCATCTGACCCTCGAATCGATTCAATGCAAGATTGCTACTAGCTCGAGTCCATTTAAGGCAATACATCCCAGGGTGCGTCGGGTCATCCATGACGAGATTTCACTACATGGGCTGCGCCGGATCGCCAAGCATATCAATCAGCAACAAAATCTCGGAGTGAGCCTTCGGAGGGCGTTTGGCTTCGCTTACGAGTTCAGCGCAACTCGGGCTCGTGGAATCTTTGGTAATGCCCAACTCCTGCATTCGTCGGACAACTTCCGCAGCTCGTTGACAATCGCCTCGTTCGATATAGAACGGTAACAGTTGTGCATATATTCGCGGGTCAGTCGATGCGAACTGTAATGCTTTGCCGAGTTCAACAACCGAGTTTTCTAGCTTTGATTTCAGGAGGTGCGGCCATGGACTATTCGGAAACATCGATCCGGTCTGATCCAAGAGCATCTCTTTTTGGCTTGGCGAATCCGACAAGGCATATGCCTGAGCCAACCATGGTGCTTCCCAGTCGTAGAGAAGGTCCGAAGCACGTTGAAAATTGATCTGTGCCTCTTTTGACTTTCCCTTGACCAATAGATTAATCCCATCTGCGTATAAAACAATGGCACTATTCGGACTGTTGTTCTTAGCGGCAGATATGAATCGGGCTGATTCCTCCGATCGTCCTAGTTGGGCGGCGCAAATTCCCGCATAGAGCATGTATTCCAACCGCTCTGGCGCCAAGACAGTCGCTTTTTGCAGTTCTTCTAACGCAGGCGCCAATTGTCCTTGTTGAATCAATAATCGAGCGAGAAGATAATGGCAAGCTGCCGAGGTCGGCACGCCTTTTATCGGCTTCAGAAGATCAATCCCGTCGGCGGTTCTGCCCAAATGTCCATAAAGAGTTGCTAAGGCCAACCGGACGTCTTCAGCTCTGTCATGTTGGTCGAGGAAACTCCGTAACTGATCGATGGCCTGCACGTTAAACTGAAATGCTTTTAGGAGATTCGCGATACGAATCCGAACGCTGGCATCGTTGGGCGCGAGTCTCACGATTTGTCCGACTCGCGTCAGCCCGTCATCGTGTTCGCTAAGACCGAAGTTGACTTGCGCAAGCATCAACAAGACATTCACATCATTCGGTCTTATTTGGGACACGCGCAGAAGTTCCTGTTTGTATCGATTTAGGCGTTCGGTCTCTGAGAGATCCTGAGTCTCCGCCAGAAATGTCAAAACTCCATGAGGATGATATTTCTGCTTTTCCTGCACGCTTTCCTCGTACTTCTTGAAAAGCGCAAACATCGCATTGGCTTGATCGGTATCCTTCAGTCTTCTATAGAGAACGCTCAGCCGATAATAGGTCTGCGGAAATGCCGGCGCTGTCTTTATCGCGCGTTCGTAGTAGACGCGAGCTTGAGAATAGTCTTTCTCCTGCGTATAGAGGTTTCCGAGCTCAAACAAGGACCCGAGATTGGCTGAATCGATTTTTAATGCCTTCTCAAACCATTTTTTGGCGCCAGTGGGATCATTTTGGTCTTCTGCCAGGCAGCCCAGATAATAATTTGCGGCAACATTTCCTGCGTCTTTCTTAAGGACCTCTTCAAAAGCTCTTCTCGCTTCTGCGTACCGCCCTAAAAATTCATATGACCGTCCGAGTGAAAGAAAAGATTCCGGATTGTTGTTATCTAGTCTTACAAGCTCTTGATGCTCAAGGAGCGCCTTATCGTATTTACGCGCCTGTGTGTATACCTCACCAAGGAGCAGATGTGGCTCTAGTTTCTTTCTATCTAAAGCTATACACTGGGTAAGCAATTCCTCGGCGTCATCCCACAATCCTTCCTGAATACATTCACGTCCAAGCAAAAGGAGAATATCCGGGCGTCGGGGCGCGAGCTGCTTTGCTCGTACGAGTATCTGGATAGCCTCATCGCTATGGCGATGTTCAGCATATGCCTTCGCGAGTTGGTATAACGCGTCGACCGAGTCAGGATGAATCGTCAGAGCTTTTAAGAAGGCGTTTTCTGCATCATTATAGTTCTGCAAGTGGGTGTAAACCTGACCCAAATCGTAGAGCACGTCGTAGTCATTTGGTGACAAAACACGAGCTCGACCTAAGTACCTTCCCGCACTTTCATAGCGCTTTGAGTCAAGAAAGAGCGCGCCTACTGAAAACGGAAGACTAGGAGCGCTAGGATTTAGCGCAACGAGTTGATTCGAAACTACATCTGCGTCGTGATCTCTCGAGGCTCCCAAGTACGCACCAACGAGCGCCAAAAGTGTCGGTGGATCCTTAGGAGCTAACGATCGAGCCGTCTCCAGGTATTTGACAGCGTCGACATAGTGTTTGGAATCGCGGGCGATAATGCCAAGCGTATAGTTAGCCGTGAAGTTGTGCCTATCCAGCGCAAGGACCGAGACAAATTGACGCACCGCCTCCGACAAACGACCGTTTCGATACAAGAGAATACCCAAATCGTTATGGGCTGGTATGTAGCCAGGTTCCAACCCGATGGCCTGAGTGAATGCCCGTTCGGCCTCGATGCTTCGACCTTCGCCAGCGTAGGCGATCCCCAATAGATCCAAGCCGATGGGTGAGTCTGGGCTTTCCTTAATTGCTTCCTTGAGCTCCGTTTCGGCTGCAATGTAGTCGCCCCGCTTGATCTTTTCTAGAGCGCTACGGAGAGACGGCTGGGTTGCTTCGCCGGCCAGCAGGGTTACGCTAATGCTGAGAATAGATATAACCCGTAACATCTAAGCCGTTAGTGCTCCCTAACCCGTACAAGAAGTTTACGGACTGCCTGACCCCGTTCTTGCCTGAGCCGCTCAAAAACCTGTTCGGCCTCTGCACTTTCCTCGCTCTTGCCTTGTTCGGCATAGAGCCTATACAACTGGTAATACGCTTGAGCGTAGTGTGATTTCACCACGACTATTTTTTGGAGCTCGCGGATGGCGGCTTCCTTCTCACCCTTGCGGGCAAGTAGCTTGGCTAGTTCGTAATGTGGTTCGGGATCATCGCGGTCCAATGCCGAAGAGCGTTCTAGTAAGCGCTGAACTTCACCTGGATCAGCATCGGATTGCCGTGACAAGGCAAGGCTCTTGTAAAAATATCCCAGATAGTTTGCTGGGTTTAGTTGAATCAATTTTTCTGAAGTTCCATAAAGACTATCCCAGCTGCCAGCATTTCGATATATTTGACCTAGCACAACGTAAACGAGATCCAATTGTGGATCCAATTCATGGGAACGTTGTAGGGCTTTTTCGCCATCCTCCGGATGGTCTGCCGCAGCGCAAGACACGCCGAGTGCAAACCAGACCTTTGCCGACTGTGAAAAGAGCCGCGTAGCGGCTTCGAGGAGAGTTCTGGCAGCTTCAGGGTTGTTGTTCGCAACCAACACTTCACCCAGCTCAAGCACATAATCTTGATTCTTGTTATCGAGATCCATTGCTCGCTGCAGTTCGGCCACAGCGGCCGCTCCATCTCCCTCTTTGTAATGCGAGTACCCCAACATGGACTGGCATTCTGCGCAATGTCCTATTGAGCCCTTGGCGAGCCTGAGTGCCCGTATGGTCGTCCCGTAATCCAAATGGGCGAAGCTTTCAGTTGCAAGTTGAACGGCCGCTGTTTCTATCTGAGGAGAATCGGGTGCCAATTCCGAAGCGTTTTCCAGATAGCCCGCAGCTTGTTGAAGGTTGCCCTGGTGCACCGCATGTTGGCCCACTATCTGCAACTCTGTGAGTAAGAGATTGATTACTTTCGCGTTATTGGGCTGAAGGTGATTGGCATGGCGGAGTTGCTCGATAGCAGCAAGGTCGTCGCCTAAGCCGAACAGTGCCGACCCCAGGAGGGCGACAGCCTCGAAGGACTCAGGCTGTAAGGACGCCGCGACGCTCAGGGACTTCCTGGCGTCCGCGTACTTTTTCAGATGAACATATACCAGGCCTAGATTGAAATGACTTTCATAATCTTCGGAATCCAAGCGAGTTGCACGCATCAGGGGATCGACAGCAGCTTCCAACTCGCCTTTCCGTGCGAGAAGCATGCCGAGCGAGGACAACTTAACGGGATCAGACCCGTCGAGCACGCGCTTACATTTGTCGATTGCCAATTCCCTTGGAAGTGAGTGGAGAGCCGAATCGCAGGCAGTGATCTGCCGAGCGTCTTCCTGAGAGTACGCCCGTAGTTCGTCGGATCGGCGTAATTCCCGTTTTGCGTCGATATCCCTGCCGGCATGCTGGTAAGCGCGCGCTAGCAGGTAGTGAACCCGGCTATCACTTGGGTTCGACTGCGCTGCCCGTTCAAGTTGTTGGATTGAACGAGCAAAGTTGCCCTGGCGGAAGTAAGCCGATCCGAGATAGTAAAGTTCATCGGCAACCAGACCGCCGCGTACTAGTGCCTCTAAGCGCGAGATCGCTTGTGCCAGCCGGTTTTGAATGAGATCAATTCGAGCGAGATAATATTCTGCAAAACGGTTCGTCGGGGCGAGAAGCAACGTCTGGCGAAATGCCTCCTGCGCATCGTCGAAGTGACCCTGCGCGAAAGAGCAAATACCGAGGTCATAGTGCGCAATCATCAACGTTGGATCGAGTCGAACGGCGTCACGGAACGCTTGTTCAGCCACCTCGAAACGTGCTTGCCGCAAATCCTCTAAGCCATCCCCCAACCGAGCCTTGGCATCGTCTTTTTGAGAGGAGTCGCCTCTAAGGGTGACAACAACGATTGCAATCGCTGCCGCCCTTCCGGCTGCGCTTGCTGCTTTGTGCAGTGAGTACACCTAGAAATACAACTTTAGTCCGAACTGAATCTGCCTTGGGATATTTACTTGCGTGCTAATTTGGCCAAACGTTGTATCTCCATACGTCGTATCAGGCAGACCAAATTCGACGCGATTAAATATGTTAAAAAATTCCCCTCGAAATTCCAGCCTGTATCGTTCCAGAAAGGTGGTATCCTTGATAATCGACAAGTTGGTGTTCGCTTGGCCAGGCCCTCGGAGAGAGCCGAGATAGCGCGGAGCTGTTCCGTATGCAAATGACTGATTGACGCTGAACGCATTTGCATTGAGGTAATTGGAGAGGCGTTCAACTGTGCTACCGCTTGCACCAGCAGAAGGGTCCCCGATCAAATCAGGGCGATTTGCCGGGAAGGTACATATTCCGCATGTCATTGGCAAAGGAAGGCCGCTAGCCCATGTAGTGATACCGCTTATTTTCCAGCCGCTGATCAATTGTGAAACGACAGGCATTTTCACATTCCCTCCGAGCGGCCGGCCGCGCCCGAATGGCAATTCGTATATGTAGCTTAGATTTGCGACGTGGGTACGGTCAAACGCCGATACAGAATTGTCAAGGCTTCGTCGATTTAAATCCTGATGTCCAACACCTGAGCTGCTGTCAGTCGAGGAGGCATTATCAAGGCTCTTTGCAAAAGTATAAGAAAACAGAAAGCTCATGCCGCGTGAGAACCGCTTCTGTACCTTGGTCTGCAGGGCATTGTAGTTTGATGTTGCAATGTGTCCAGCTTGTCCTGCGACAGTCGTGAAGTAAGGATGCGGAAGCAGCAATTGCTCCCGCGTAATGGTGTCGGAAGCTCCGACAGTAGACGTTGCCGGCAGAACGCCGTAGAACGGGTTTGGTAATGAATCAAATAACGCGTTACCCAGTTTTAGATATTGATCTGGGAGAACGTTATACTGTGCGCCCGAAAAGTCTTCGAGGTGAACTCCGTGTGACCCGGCATACGCCGCCTCGATAAGCAAGTTGTCGGGCAGTTCCCGTTGTACACCAAAATTCCATTGCTGAACGGTTGGCTGGTGATCGTTCCTAAGAAATCCCGTATTACTATTACCCACTGAAGTTAAGGGTCCTAACGAAGAGCCGACGACAGGATTTAGGCCATTCGGGAATGGATTACTCAGCAGACCCGCGCGATCAGGGGTGTCGAAAGGAGTAAAGCCATTCGCTGTGTCTACCGGACTGGTAATTGGATTAAATCCTTGAACGGTCGGGTAGTTCCCACTATTATCTGCCGTTGTTCCTGGATACAATATTGCCGCGGCGCTTCTGATTATGGTTTTGCTGTCAAGCGAATACGCAAAGCCCAGACGTGGACCCCAACCGCCGTATCGGGATAATGTTACACTTTTCCCAGCTCCATTTGTACCGGGAAAGCCAACTGCTCCCGTATAAGGAGGCTGCGGCCGTGCTCCGAGGCCATAGCCAACATCCACCGGCGTGACACCTTGCAGTGGGACAGTAGCGTTCAAATCAACGAAGCTGAGTTGATTGTATCTATCTGACAAGGGACTCTCATAGTCCCAACGCAGGCCAGCATTAACAGTCAATTTCTGACTCACCTTAATGTCATCCTGCAAATAGAATGCATAGTAGTGTTGCGAGAAAAACCAGTGTGGGTCGTATGCTGCAAAGCCGTCCGCATAGGTTCCGAGCAGGAAGGATGCGAAGCCGTTTCCGTTAGCAAATCCGCCATTCGGATCGGGACCGTTTGTAAACCCTTGTGAGAATTGATACTGACCGGCTGGCCAGCTTGCCTGAAATAGGGCGCCTTGTATCACGCGCAAATCGAGGCCAACTTCAATCGAGTGCCGGCCGATCACCTTGGAGAGGTTGGCGGCAAGGCTGTTGGTTGTGTTGTTTCGATCCGTGATGGTGAAGTATTGGGTCCCAAGAGACGTATACCCCGCAATGTCGAAACGCGGAAATACAGGGAGCTCAATCTCGTTTTTTAGCGCATCGGGAAATCCGAGTGTGGTGATATCGAAGCCCTGCGAACTTGATCTGTTGTTCTGCTCTTCCCGCAATAGTCCGTAGCGGACGTCTAATACAGTTGTCGGATTGAGGACATTCGTATAAGACAAGCTGACGCCCTTGTGAACGTTGCCGAACGGGATCGCATTGAAGTCGGCAATATTGCCAAGAACGTTGGAGCCATTGTAATCCTGGTTGTCATAAGTGAGCCGGGCGAAAAGCCTCTGCTTTTCCGTTATGGCATGGTCGATCCGTCCTAGGTAAAAATTGGTTGAGTTGTGAAACCCCGCCTGACTGAGGAAGTTATTGGAATGCGTAATCGGGTCACCCGGCAAATTCGGTTCCGGAAAGTACTGCAGCAAATTCTTTGCAACGGGATCAAGCATGCTGACAGGTATTGCATTCCCGGGAAACGGCTGCCTTGAGAAGGCACCGGTGACAGGATCCTGTACCGTCGTAAAGGGATTGAAGATCTGTATTAGAGATCCGTCTTGCGCATAAGTCTGAGAAAAGTCCCCTCTCCTTTGTAGATCCGTCGGAACCGTCAATAGAGTTTGGCCGCCCGAGGCCTGTCGAAGTCCTTCATAACTACCAAAGAAGAAGGTTCGGTTGCGGAGTATTCGCCCTCCGAGAGTCCCTCCGAATTGATTTTGACGGAAAGGCGGCAATGTTGCGCCGCTTGCATTTGCAAAAAAGTTATTTGCGTCCAGCTTGTCGTTCCTTAGGAATTCCCACAGATCGCCATGGAAATTATTAGTGCCTGATTTTGTTATCGCTGTGGTCAACCCTCCCCCCGTTCGCCCGAATTTGGCGGACGGAGCATTTGTGATCACGTTAAATTCTTGGACGGCATCAAGCGGCGGGACAATAGCGACTCCGTTGAACCCCATCGTTGTATCAGGCACATCGTCTAGGAGAAATTCATTTGTCAGATTGCGGCCACCGCTAATTGAGATCTGGTTCAACCCTATTCCCGGTCCTCCGCTCAGGTTGCCCTGTGCAGTCGAGACATAGCCGTAGTTGGGTTGGGGGGTCGCTCCTGGAACCAAAGTAACCAGCTCATAGACATTCCGTCCTTCAAGCGGCAAACCCTCCATTGTTTGCGACGCAATCACGGTACCCAAATCAGAACTTCCTGGTTGTAACAGCGGCGACGTCGAGGTCACTTGTATTTCCTGAGTCAAGGTCCCCGGTTGCAGAGTGAAGTCCACCTGGATCTTCTTGGCCACTTCCAGTACAACGTTTTCTCGAACGATGGTTGAAAAGCCCTGGTGTTCAGCAGAAATACGATAGGTCGCTGGCTTTACCGAGTTAAACACGTAGTCGCCTTGCGAGTCTGTAAGAGTTCGTGTGGTTTCGTTTGTGGCGGGATCGACAATTTTGAGCGACGCGCCAGCCACTGAACCACCGCTGACATCTACTACGTGCCCAAAAATGGATCCCACATTTGTCTGAGCATGCGCCTGTATTGAGGCCATGCAGAATGCCACCAAACCCAGGCATCGAAAAGCGACCTCCCGAGCCATAGTGCGTCCTCCTGCTTACTGAAGCCAGAATTCTGTGTAGCCAGAATGTCACACGCAGAAACCGGAGATCAAGTTTAAAGAATGTCTTCAAATTGCTGTTCGATGCGTAGGGTTGTAAGATTTTATTTCGCTGGCGGGCAGCTGCACAAACGGAAGGAGCAAAGGGTCCAGGAAATAGCCGCTCGTGAGATAAGAACCGTAGCGCTCAGTCTTGCGCGGCGGCTGGAGCAGAGGAGTAGGGGTGCGGGACCTTCAGGTGCCATCCTGAATGAAATGATATGTTGCACGTCAAAACACTTCAATGAACAAGAAGCCTTTCCGAACAACTGTCGTCGGCAGTTATCCCAGACCTCAACAGCTCAGCAACACAATGAAAAAGCCGACACTCAAACGCAGCGAAGCTGACGACCTAATTCGTTGGGCTGTAAAGGATCAGGTTGACGCTGGATTGGATATCGTCGCCGACGGCGAGGGACGTCGCGAGAACATGTACTACTTCTTTCAAAAGCGTCTCGACGGCATAACCTTTTCCGAAATGGTCTACAAGAACTACGGGCCCCTCGGATTCGGGATTGAAATCGCGAAAGTCGTAGGTCCTGTTGAAAACCCGCGCTTTGAGCTCGCCCGAGACTGGGCCGTTGCGCGAGAGACGGCACCGAGTACTGTAGATGTGAAGCTGACGTGCACCGGGCCGCATATGCTCGCAAAATTCTCGAACAATGGGCGCCCTGATCTGTACCCCAATGATCGCGCCCTTGCGGAGGCGTATGCCGCGGTGCTTCGTCCCGAGCTGGTGGCGGCTGTCAGAGCGGGTTGCGAGCTAATCCAATTCGATGAGCCGGCATGGACCGCGTTTCCAGAAGACACAATTTGGGCTGTAGACGTACTTAATCACCTGACAGAAGGTCTGGGCGTCCGCATCGGGCTACACGTTTGTTGCGGCAATGCGCACCGGAAGCGCGCGTATACCACCTCCTACTTGGATCTCATCGGGGCGTTCCGGGAGGTACGCGTCGACCAGGTCCTGCTTGAACATTGCACGCTTGAATACGACATGATGACTTTGTGGGATCTGTGGACGTTTCCCGGAGAGTTTGCCGTAGGCGTGATTGATCAGAGAAGCGACGACGTAGAGTCAGTTGACCAGGTTGAAGTTCGTATCGCGCCCGCTTTAAAGTGGTTTTCACCGGAGCAATTGCTACTCACGTCCGAATGCGGATTCCAGCATGTCCCGCTTGACATCACTCGGGCAAAGCTGAGGGCGTTGTCAGCGGGTGCTGCGCATCTCCGCGAACGTTCACGCTCTCGACTCTCTCAAACTACGCCTGTCAAGGCGAATTGATGTCGATAAAGTGTGGAACGCAATTCAGTTTGAGAAGATACAATGATTCCCGTTGCGCAGGAATTTCGCTTCATTACCTTATACTGCTGTGTGCCCTCATTCCAACCGGATCTGTGATTCGTGAGAATAACTGATATTGAAGCTATTCACCTGCGATGTGAACACCCCAACATCGCTTTGTTCGACGGGTCATACGACGATTGCGTGATTCGTGTTTCCACCGACGAAGGAATCACGGGCATCGGCGAAGTTGAATCCCTTGCCCCGGCAATACAGGCAATTATCTATGCAGATCATGCGCACAATCACGCCTGCGGCCTCCGCAAATTACTCCTTTCCCGGGACCCAACTCAGCCGGAAGAGCTCTGGCGCTTGATGTATGACTCAACCGACTACATCGGCCGGCGTGGTCTCGTCATGCATGCCATTGGTGGCATTGACATCGCCCTGTGGGATATCAAGGGACAGGTGGAGTCAAAGTCAGTTGCCGAATTGCTCGGGGGAAGACATCGATGCCGTATCGAGGCCTATGGAACGATTTATCCCATGGCCAAGACGGTTGACGGTGTCGAACAGCAGGTTGAAGATACGATGCGGAGGCTCAATCTCCGAAACATCAAGTTTGCGGCAGATCCCTGGTGGATGGAAGACCTCGACATGACTGCCAGTCTCCTTCGGACCGCACGCAAGGTTATCGGGAAAGATGGCAAGCTGATAATCGACGCAGCGCTGTCGTATCGTACAGCGGATGAGGGTCTGCGGATTGTTCCATTATTCCAGGACGTTGGGGTCGCGTTTCTCGAAGCACCTCTTCCCCTGGACGATATCGAAGGACACGCTCGTATAGCTCAGACCGGGATGCCTCTCGGGGTCGGCGATCTAGGCCTGACGCATGTGGACGAATTTATAGCCGCGATGGATCGCGGGTGTGCTTCCATTTGCCAGCCGGACATTACGATGGTCGGCGGCTTCACGGGCATTAAAACCATCAGTGCCGCCGCCCGGGTACGGGGCAAGCGCGTGGTCACTCACGGGTTCAAATCGAATATAGAAATAGCTGCGAACCTTCAATTCCTGGCTAATCATTGGACAGCAGAGTTGCTTGAATACTCCACCAGCAAATCACCGTTGCGCTGGGAAATGTGCCAGGAGTCTATCCCAGTTGGCTCTGACGGAATGGTCGAGGTGCCCCGAGGCGCGGGGTTGGGTGTTCACATAAACGAAGCCACGCTTGAACGGTATCGCGTCACTTGAGTAATGTCGAGCGCCATATAAATCATGTCGGACTCGCCATGACTCGTCGTACCTTTCTCGCTGGGTCCGTGGTTGCCGGTATTCGGGAGGCAGTGCCTGACGTTCGCCCTGCGACACTCGACTTGCGTGACCCACTTCGCAAAGCGATCGAATGCGTAGTCAACCGCATGGATCCAGCGATGAATTTTCAACCGTGGTTCGCAATTGATGTTATAAACGGGCGTCCTACAAAGCTTCGGCACGATATCTGGGACTTCGGAGATACAAGCGGCAGGTTCCTGGAGGCGCTGATCTTGGCGCGACAGATGCTTGAACCGGATCGGGAGGCAACCATCGCCGAAGAACGCATCAGACGTTTTTTCAATTCGCTTTTCGATTCGAGCGGGCTTATTCATAATCCGATGCTCAAACAACCGGATCACATGTTTGCGCAGGGCAGTGCGCTATATGCGCTTGTCACCGATTTTGAGCAATGGCGCGACCCCTCGGTGCGGGTTCGCATTGAGAATTTCATCGCGGCGCTGAACAGAGCAGCGAAGCAGGAGAGCGATTATCTGTGGTTCCCTCAAGTCGCGACGCAAAAAGGAGCGTGTCCCCATCAGGCCGCATACCAAATATTGCCCGCCGTCCGCTTCTATGAGCTCACCGGATATGGACCGGCCTTACGTTTTGCAGCGCGGCTCAGCCGTTGGCCTCTCTATCATGACGACACGGTTTTGCCCAATGGGGCCATTACCAAGACTGGCTGGGAAGGACATCTTCATGCCTGGATGGATACCTTTTCCGGTATCCTCCGATGCTCCCGTGCCGGAGGTCCGAATTTAAACCATCAAGAGATTCATGAACGAACGCATCGTGTCTTTGAATGGGTAAAATCCACTCACACAAGCCCGTTCGGGTGGGTGGCCGACTCAGTCGGCGCCAAAACCTGCGAGACCGACACCATCACCAGTGCAATACGGCTTGCCCTTGAGCTGATCAAAGAAGGGCACACCGAGTACTGGAACGACATTGAGTGTTTCGTACGAAATCAACTCATCGAAAATCAATTCGTCGATGTAGATCGACTGGAGCTTACCGATCCAAAGCTCATTCGCGGCCTCCGGGGTTCTTTCGAGAGTTGGGCCGACCCGAACACGCTGCTTGCAGTCAAGAACGCGGATATCGAAGGCTGCTGCATCAATGGCGGAATACGAGGATTGTTCCTTGCTTCTCAAAACGCAATACAGGAAACGTTGGAGCAGACTCGCGTTAACCTTCTCATCAGTGCCATTGCCCCCAGCCTGGAGGTTGCGAGCTATTTACCATTCGAGGGTCGCCTGGATCTGTACCCTAGCAACTCAAAGCACATTCGTGTGCGAACGCCAGATTGGTTAGATCCCCGGAAAGTTCGAGTTAGCGGTCCCAGTGGCCTCAAAACGGAAAGAGAGGGGTCGGGAGTTCAACTGGCAAACGTGTTACCCGGAGTTCCAATTAGCTTGCGTTTCGAACAGGACAGTTCAGAACGTCAGCATCTCGTTGCGGGACGAACATATCAGGCTCTCTGGAGAGGAGACACGGTTCTTCGCCTGCTCCCTCCCGGCAGTCCCTATCCGATTTTTCAACGGAAAATCCTGAATCAATCGAACCCGCAGTCGAAGCCGAAAGATCTCTCGCCGATAGCGCAGAAGGTTCATTGGTAAACAAGCATGTCGTCATTGAACTCTAACAATATGGAAGTCGTCGCAGACTTTGGCGATTTGTGCGGCGAATGTCCCGTTTGGGACCAGAACTCCTGTGTTTTGTATTGGACTGACTGCGTCGGGCGGCGTTTCTATTGCTATCGACCTAGTACTCAAACGTCCGAGGTCTTAAAAACGGGCCTTGAGATCAATGGATTTCGGCTGAATCAGGGGGGTGGCTTCGTAATCACAAACAACAGCGGCATTTGGCTTTGGGACGGATTCGGTGAGCCCTTACTGATCGCTTCGGAAATCGAAAAGGCCAAGTGTCAGATGAACGATTGCACGGCAGATCAAGCCGGTCGTCTGTATTCTGGTTCTTGCTTCTATGATCCAAGCGGCCCTTATCAACGAGGGACGCTGATGCGGGTTGACGTGGACGGCAGCGGACACGTGCTCGACGAAGGGTTTGAGCTTGCAAATGGCTTAGGGTTCTCGCCGCAGTACGATACGCTCTACTTCACAGATTCCGCGGCTCGGCGTATCTATGCATATGACTACGATCAGCACAGTGGAAACATTCGCAACCGGCGTGTCTTGGTTCAGGTGTCTGCGGAGGAGGGCCTACCGGATGGCCTCGCTGTGGACATCGAAGGCTATATCTGGTCGGCGCAATGGTACGGGAGTTGTGTAGCCCGGTATGACCGGGATGGCAAACTCGAACGTCGTATCGAAACGCCAGCCAAACAGACGTCTTGTGTCGCATTTGGAGGCGATGAAATGAACACGCTATTCATTACTTCCGCTGGCAGGTCAGAACCGATGCCCGTGATGCCTCAGGGATACGATCATCAGAGCGGCTATTTCGGAGGTGCACTCTATCGCAAATCTGTACCCTTTAGAGGAATGGTGTAGCATCAAACCGCGATTCGGCTTCGCGCCTAGAGCGCGGCGAACTGATTTCCTTTGCCTTGGTGCGGGCGTTCGAGCTGATAATGCTCAACGAATTGAGTGACTGCTCGACGCAGCGAGGCTTCGCCGAAGAGGATGAGCTTGGATAAACGCGCTTTTGATAGAGCGGACCCAGCGCTCCGCAAAGGCATTCAGATTTGGGCTGCGGGCGGGTAGAGTGAGCGGGCGAACGGCAGCGGAACGAAGCGTGTCTCGAAACGCAGCGCAGAACTTGGTGTCGCGGTCATGCAGAACAAAACGGACCGGGAGCAGGCGCCGTCAATGAGATCCACAGTCCGGCGAGCCATCTGGACCATCCAGTCTTCGGTGGGATATGGAGTAATTCCAGCTAGCGTGACGCGGCGCGTCTCCAAATGAAGGAAGAACGATACGTAATAGGTTGCCAAGCCGCACCAGATGAGCGCTTCGACGGTGAAGAACTGGCGGGGCCTGGCCGTGCGGCGCGAAGTTAGCCAACGAAGGAAGCAGCAGAACTGTTACGTCCGCTCGCCGGCATCATTTGGTCATCTTCTCTGACGTAATTGGGTAAGGGTCTATCTCGTCGCCTTCATGCATTACATCGCTGGGACTTGCGACTACCGTATCGCCAATATGCAAGCCGCCCATGACTTCGATCCGATCGCCATAATCGCGGCCTGGGACAATGGTTTGCAGATGTACTCGCCGGTTCACTCGTACGACAGCGACGCGTGTACCGTCGCTCGAGACAATGAGCGCAGTGCTCGGAATCAGTAGAGGCGGGTTTTCACGAGGTGTGCTCAGCTTAACTCGAGCGTACATGCCTGGCAAAAGAATGCCGTCTGGGTTTGGTACGTGAATTTCAACGAGCAACGTGCGCGTAGTGGGGTCGAGGGCGTCTGCTGTTCTTGCGACTGCGCCATTGAATTGCTTGCCCGGCAGATTTGACACCGTGATTCTGGCAGAGTCACCTTTATGAACGAAACCAGTGTGCGACTGCGGAACGTTGACATAGATGCGAAGCTCGCCGGCTTGAGCGATGCGGAATAGAAGGGTGCTGCCCTGGTTCACGAGTGCGCCTGAGTCGACATTGCGTTGGGTAATGACTCCATCAAAGGGCGCCACTACAACTCGATACCGCTCAACGTTTTCGAGCCGAGCGACGTTCGCTTCCGCAGCTCCTACCGCGCTTCGCTGGACAACTACAGCCTGCTCCATGGCATTTATGGCCGCAATCTTCGACTGATATTGAGCCTGGTATTGATCGTTCTCCTGCGCCGACACTGAACCGTCGCCGACGAGATTCGCAAACCGCTTTGCAGTGACGCGAGCGAGTTCTAATTCGGCCCGGCCCTGCCGAAGATTGGCCTCGGCCTGTCCTACAGCGGCGCGAGCCTGTGCTAGAGCGGCTTGTGCCTGGCGAACCTGCTCATCAAGCTCAGGCGCCTCTATGACGGCGAGCGTCTGCCCGGACCGGACGTTATCGCCGATGTCGACGAGGCGCTGCTTGAGATAACCATTGGCTCTCGCGAGTATGGGCGCCTCAATAACGGCCTGGATGTTACCGGGAAGTTGCAAATCGGTATCGGGCGACGAACGACCGACTGTGATGATCCCAACACGCGGGAGAGCTTGTTCGCGGACATGAGCCTCGTCCGCAATGATCATGGTTCGGTTATGCCGCGGCAGGTAGCCGGCAAAGAAAGCAATTACAAGAAGGATGAGAACCGCGATGCAAAGGCAGACGATGGTCAATCGGGAAGGATGCCAGGGGTTGGCGGGAATACCGGCAGAATTTTGAGGCTTTCCTCGCAAGGTCTCGAGTTCTCGGCGGAGCGCTTCATTTTCACGACGCAGTCTTTGCTCGACGGTCGCGAAATCCTCAGTGCCAGGAAGGTCAGGTTCGCTGTGACGCATCAGTTCCAGGCATTCAGCATCATTTCCGCCTCGCGCTCTCGTTCCCTGAGGCGTTGTTCGTGATCAACCGGCGGTTCGTTACGTAAGTAGCTGTATATCAGGGGGACAATAAACAAAGTTGTGATAGTGGCGCATAGCAGACCACCAATAACGGCGCGCCCTAGTGGAGCATTCTGCTCGCCGCCTTCGCCGAGGCCCAGAGACATGGGAAGCATCCCGAGAATCATTGCCGTCGCGGTCATCAGCACCGGCCGCATACGGGCATAACAGGCTGAGCGGGCGGCCTCTGTAGCGGATTCGATCATTGACCGTTCGTCATTTGCGAAAGTCACGACAAGGATGCTGTTGGCAGTGGCAACACCGATGCACATCATGGCACCCATAAGCGAGGGTACACTAAGCGTCGTGCCGGTTACGAACAAGATCCACAGTATTCCAGCGATCGCGCCGGGAAGCGCGGTGAGGATGATAAATGGATCGAGCCACGACTGAAAGTTCACTGTCAGCAGCAGATATACCAATGCAACCGCAAAGATCACTCCTAGGCCCAGCCGGAAAAACGACGACTGCATGGTTTCAACCTGCCCGCGTAAGTTGAAAGAAGTGCCGCGAGGCAGATGGGCTTCCTCCTCGCGCATGATGCGCTCAACCTCCTTCCCGACCCCACCGAGATCGCGCCGGTCCACGTTCGCATAGATATCGAAAACCGGCCAGACGTTGTAGTGGTTCACAATCACCGGAGTATTGGCGCGCTCGACGGTGACGAGGTTGGAAAGCAATTGAGTTGAGCTGGCGACGGCGCCTGGATTGCCATACATCTGAGAGGCCTCGTTCGGAGCTGCACCGACGAAGGTCCCACCTCCGGATGCAGCACTCGTTGAGGATGCGGGCGTGCGATTTGTTCCAGGATTGTTCGAGACAGAAACCGGAGTGCGCAGTAGCGAATCGAGTGAATCAATGCGGTACTGAGGAGTCTGTACGCCGATGTTGTAATTCACTCCGTTTGACCAATTCATCCAGAAGTTCGGTGCAACCGTCGCGCTGCCAGTAAGGGAAATTAGGAGGCTGCTTGTAACGTCGCGCTGGGTGAGACCAAGTTGAGAGGCCTTTATGCGGTCGACATCCAGTTGCAATTCGGGTTGGGCGACCACCTGGTGAATGTGCACGTCGGCAGCGCCCGGAATGCGAGAAATCTTTTCTACAAGGCGACGAGCGATCAGATAGTTCGCGTCCGCGTCGCGCCCGACAACCTGAAGATCGATGGGCGCAGGGAGACCAAAGTTGACGATCTGGCTGGTTATGTTGGCCGGTTGAAAGAAAAATGACATGTCGGGAAAGTCATGACTCAGGCGCTTACGCAGCTGAATCTCATAATCACGAGTCGATCCGTGTCTTTCCTTATTTAGCGAGATCAGGATTTCTCCGTCGGCAGAAGAAATTGTGGGGATGTCGCCCTGCGCAATGATGGGCCAGCTATTCGGGATGCCGATGTTGTCGATAAGCATATCGATCTCGTTGGACGGGATGACGGAACGAATTGCGCCTTCAAGGGCGGCAAAACGGGTCTCCGTTTCTTCAATACGCGATCCCGCCGGAGCACGGGCATGCAGACGCATCTGGCCGGAATCGACATCGGGAAAGAAATCCGCGCCGATCCAGGGCACCAGACACAACGATAAAAGGACGAGGCCGCCGAAAAAGCAAAGCGCGAGAGCGCGATGTAAGAGGCACCAATCCAGAAGCCCGATGTAGCGAGAGCGCAGCTTCTCAAACTGGGTGTCGAACAAATGATGGACACGCCAGAGAAAGTTTCGGCTGCCTCTCTGGAGGTTATCCGCAGATGGCTGATGTCTGTGCATCTCGACGCCAAGCAAGTAAGCCATCATAGTCGGAACGAGCGTTCTCGAAAGCAGGTAAGATGCCGCCATCGCGAACACGACCGCGAGAGCCAGCGGTGTAAAGAGATACCTGGCGGTACCTGTCAGGAGCAGGACAGGTACAAAAACGATGCATATAGAAAGCGTTGCTACAAAGGTAGGAATGGCGATCTGAGAGGCGCCGTCGAGCACAGCGCGAATCAAGGGTTTACGCATGGCAATGTTCCGATGCGTATTTTCGATTGCGACGGTCGCGTCATCGACAAGAATACCGACTGCAAGGGCAAGACCACCCAGCGTCATCACGTTGATAGTCTGGCCCAGAAGCTCGAGAAGGGAAAGCGACGCAAGAATCGAGAGTGGAATGGAAATGCAGACGATAACCGTGCTGCGCATACTACCCAGAAAAAGCAGAATCATCAAAGCGGTAAGACCTGCGGCAATCAGGGCCTCCCTGAGAACGCTTTGAATGGACGCGCGAACAAAAATCGATTGATCGGCGAGAGCGACCACTTTCAGCTCTGGCGGAACGTTCGCAAGAATTCTCTTCAGAGCGACTTTGACTGCGTTGACGATCGCGAGAGTGGATGCTTGGCCATTACGGGTAATGGAGATCAAAACACCGCGCGAGCCGTTCGTTCGAACAATGTTGTTTTGAACGGAAAAGCCGTCACGAACCTGGGCCACGTCTTTCATGTACACAGTGGCGCCGTTGACGGTTTTGATAGGCAGGTTGTTGAGATCGTCAAGCACCACAGGACTGCTATTCAAACGAATCTGGTACTCTGTCTGCGCAAACTTTGCCGTGCCGGCCGGGAGGATCAGATTCTGGTTGTTAAGCGCGTTCGAAATATCAATGGGAGACAATTGCTTGGCATACAGCTCATCAAGGTTCAGATCGACCATAACCGAGCGTTGTTTTCCGCCGAGTGGATAGGAAACGGACGCGCCTTGCACCGTACCTAAGGGTGTGCGGATGAAGTTGTTGCCGAGATCGAAGATTTCCTGCTCCTTCAGCGTCTTGCTTGAGAGGCCGAGCTGGAGGATAGGAACGCTGGCGGCATCATATTTAAGTACATTGGCGGGGAACATGCCGGGTGGCATCTGACGCAACGCCGTTTGCATCGTGGCCGTCACTTGAGCGACGGCCATATCGATCTTCACATTGGGATGAAAATAGACCTTGACGACGCCGTAGCCGGTGTAGGACTGCGATTCGATGTGTTCAATATCGTTTACATTCGAGGTCAGGCTTCGCTCGAATCCGGTGACAACGCGCTTTTCCATCTCTTCCGGCGAAAGACCGCCGTATACCCACAAGACGCTGACCACCGGAATATCGATGTATGGAAATATGTCAACCGGCATGGTAAAGGTAGCGGCGGCGCCGAGAATGGCAATGAGGATGGCCATCACTACGAAGGTGTAGGGACGAATCAGGGCTAGCCGGACAATCCACATGAAAGTTCGTCATGCTTCCGCGCTGCGCGACGCGCGCGAAAAGCTGGTTAGCAGTATAACGTTTTGTCAGGCACCATGTCCCCAGCGCGCGCGCTTCCGTCAGACCGCTTTAGTGAAGGTGACGCTGCTTCAAGTATGTGATCAGGGCTGCCGGATCATCCGTGATAATCGCGTCTACTTTGGCTTGAATCAGCAGGTCCCAATCGTGCGGAGTGTCGGCTGTCCACGGAACGACCTGAATGCCGGCCGCATGGGCCTCTGCCACTTTAGCCGGCGTCACCAAATGGAGTTCAGGCGAGATGATTTCGGCATTGGCAGCTTCCTTCGCGATGGTGGAAAAGGGGCGCTGGTCGCGCTCGGTCAGTGCCGAGAGGCGGATTTCCGGGGCGATTTTGCGCATAGCGATCAGTGTTCGAAAATCGAACGACTGGAGGATGATGCGGCGCGAAAGCCCGTACTGGCGCACTTTCGTTAACACCAGCCGCACAAACTCTTCGGGCGCGGGCGTGTATTCCGGATGCTCAGGGGAGCTTTTCGTCTCAATGTTGTAGTCGAAGTTTCCCTGCTTTGCGAGCTGAAAGACATCATCGAGCGTCGGTATGCGAGTCCCCGGCTCGGTTTGCTGAGTCGGAAAGCGCGGATTCCGCACAGCGCCGCAATCCCACTTGCGCACCTCGGCAAGAGTGAGCTGGTGAATGATTGCGCTCGGCGCGGGCCCGGTACACACCGGCGGATGCAGGATTGGATCGTGCGAGATGACGATTACGTTGTCTTTCGTCACGGCCATATCCATTTCGAGTGCATCCACCCCTTGCTTAATGGCGTATTGGAATGCCGGAAGAGTGTTTTCGGGACGACGGGCGCGCGCGCCGCGGTGTCCGTGTACCAGAATCCTGGTCTGCGCGATGGTTTGTGCTGAAACCGCCCAGAGTATGCAAATAGCGAGTGTGCAACGGCAACAGGAGACCGAAGATCGCCACATCAGCCTGAGTATAGCGGCCAAATACAGTTGAATCGGAGTTAACCTCAGCGTCATAAACGTCTGTCATGATGATGAAAACTATGGGTAAAGTCCGCAAATGTAGTCTATTGCTGGTGTGTGCCGTTTGGGTGCCGAATCTGTTTGGTCAGTTCGAAACCTCCGAAGTGCTTGGAACGGTGCGCGATAATTCCGGCGCGGTTGTGCCCAAAGCCAACGTCGCGCTGCTCCAGCCGGATACCGGCATCCAAGCCAAGACAGTCACGGACCAGAACGGGAACTACGATTTCTTTAATGTAAAGGTCGGCAGGTATACCGTTTCCGTTGAGGCGAGTGGATTCGCCAAATTCACGACAGCCGACGTTATGGTCAACGTGAACGCCCGGCAAAGGGTGGACGCGACTCTGCAGGTTGGCGCAATGACACAAACAGTAGAAGTAAATGGCGCCGCGTCCACGCTCGAAACCGATTCGAGTCAGCACAGCCAGGTAGTCAACAGCCACCAGATTGTGGCATTGCCGCTGAATGGACGTAATTATGCGGATTTGGCGCTGCTCTCGGCAAACGTGCACCGTTCGCCGATGGCCGTTCTTTTCAGCCCGAGCGGGACGCCGCGCGAGGGCGCGCTCAATATTAACGGCATGCGCAGTACTTACAACAATTTTCTCCTGGACGGCCTCGATAACAACGCGTATTCGCCGAGTAACCAGGGTTACTCAAGCCAGGTCGTGCAGCCCTCGCCCGATAGCCTCTCCGAATTCAAGGTGATTACAAGTAACTTCAGTGCTGAGTACGGACGCGTAGGTGGAGGAGTCATTAACGGGGCGCTGCGTTCCGGCACAAATCAATTCCACGGATCGGCCTGGGAGTTTCTGCGCAACACGGATCTCAATGCCGTCGGCTTTTTCCAGCCGCCGGGGGGTGTGAAGCCAACATTGCAGCGAAATCAATTTGGAGCCACGATTGGCGGCCCGATCCGGAAAAACAAGTTGTTCTTCTTCGGAGACTACGAGGGATTCCGGCAATTGCAGCGGTACGCCAACTTCGATTCGCTTCCTACGCTGAGCGATCGCAACGGCGTTCTGCCGGTAACGGTTGTGAATCCTTTGACCGGAACGGTATATCCGGCAAACACGCCCATTCCGGTGGCGCAACTGAATCCGTTTGCCGCCACGGTTTTAGGTAACCTTCCGCAACCCAACGGCAAGGGCCGCTCGAACAACTATGAAGCGCTGCTGCTGCTCCGCGATTACAGCGACAAGTACGACGCGAAACTGGATTACCAGATTAATGAACGCATGAGTTCGTTTCTCCGCTTCAGCCAGCGTAAGGACAACCAGTCCTACCAGCCGGATATTCCGGGCCCGTCGGGCGGCGGCGGCAATGGCAACATCCGTGCAATCCAGCAGCAGGCTGCCATTGGCTATACATGGTCGGTGACCCCGACGCAGTTGTTCGATGCGCGATTCGGTTTTACTCATGTACTTGCGGGCAAGGCGCCGCCCTATCTGGGCGGAGCGAGCATGCAGGACCTGTATGGCATACCTGGTCTACCCACTTCGCCGGATCTGACAGGCGGCTTGAATACACAATCTGTCAGCGGATTCTCCGGATTTGGACGGCAAGCGACGAATCCGCAGTTTCAGAATCCGACATCGTTCAATCCCAAATTCAGCTATTCGTGGGCAAAGGGACGCCATTCGTTGAAAGCCGGCTACGAATTCGTCGCGATTCGCACGGAGATCCTGGACGTAAATCCGCTTTACGGCTCCAACTCTTATAGCGGCCAGTTCAGCAAACCCACCTGCGCGCAATTGGGTAAGGCGGCGGGATGTTCCATACCAACCGACAGTACAAGCTACAACCTGGCGGATTTTGTTTTTGGACTCCCCAGTGTTATCCAACTCAGTAACGATCTGGTAACCAATACGCGGCAGCATGTACACTCGCTGTACTTCCAGGACGACTACCGAGTTACTCCAAAACTGACGTTGAATCTTGGCCTTCGATGGGAATTTGCCACGCCTATCTGGGAACGCGATAATCTCTGGTCCAACTTTGATCCCGCAACTAACAAACTGATTCAGGCCGCGAGCGGCAGCCTATTCAATCGCGCGCTGGTCCATCCCGATTACAAGGACTTCGGGCCGCGGGTTGGTTTTGCCTACAGCGCGACTCCTAAGACAGTGGTGCGCGGAGGATATGGAATCAGTTACTCGTTCTTCAACCGGCCAGGAAGCGCGCAGGAGGGCATCAATTCACCTGCCGCGATCTTTGGAATCATCAGCCAGTCCATCCCGGCCGGCGGCCCGGTGCCTGCCACCTTCCTGAGGACGCAGAACGCTTTCACCACAGGCATTAACAATCCCGCAAATTTCAATCCGATCACTTCTAATATCGACTACATTCCGGCCGATACGCGCTGGCCGTATATCCAAAGCTGGCTATTTTCGATACAGCATGAACTAGCGAAAAATACGGTGGTGGAGTTGGCCTATAACGGCAATCATAGTTTGCGGATGCCGATTATCGGAGACTACAACCAGGCTGTTCCAAATCTGCCTGGGGCGACGCTGGGAGTGCAGCCCCGCCGCCCGGATCAAAGCTTCGGCCCGATTACATGGCTCAATCCCGCGGGATCGAATAGCTACAATGGCTTCTCGGCGCGGTTGGAACACCGCTTTGGTTCCGGCCTGTACTTCCTGAATTCCTTCACCTGGTCAAAGGCGTTGGGCAATTCCGAACAGGCGCTGGAGTCCTTCGCGGGTTACTCCGTGGCAAACCCTCAGAACATTCGCAACCTGGCGGCAGAAAAAGCGCCCACCAGTTTCGATGTTGAATTTATGAATGTGACGAGTGTGGTGTATGAGCTCCCGTTGGGAAGAGGACGAAGGTTTGGATCGCACTGGCATCCGGTGCTGGATGCGCTTCTGGGCGGGTGGGAAATAAATACTATCAACACCGCGAATTCGGGTAATCCCATCAATGTGTATTATTCGCCATCCGCTGCCAACGACGTCACAGGTTTGACGCAGGACTGGCGCGGCCAGGCGTTCCTGCGCCCCAATGTATCGGGAGAGACTATCAGTCAGAGTAAATCGGCGCTGATTAACAATTATTTTGCGGGCTA
>DATBHS010000093.1:0-47089 GCA_036557345.1 Bryobacteraceae bacterium | reverse complement strand
AACTTATAGAATCAAAGCATCACTGAGGAAGGAGGTGGTCCAGTCGAAATGAATTCTGGTAGTGACTGTAGCATACAATCCACGCGCGAGGTGGCCGACTCTTAAAGTCGCCGTTCGTACGTTCAGGTTTCGTTCAGTGACGAGGCCGAAGTTCCTGTGGACCGGCCGCCCTGTCGCGCGTAACGTAGCTAGAGTATAGCCGTATAGGCTCCTGTAGAGCCCCAACGTGGTGCATAGCGCCATGTTGGGGCTTTACATGTCTGTGCATGTTAAATTGGTGTTTACCCACCGTTTTCGAAAGGAATCCTAGACAAAATGAAAGCAGGGATCCATCCCGCCTATGAGGAAGTGAACGTAATTTGCGCATGTGGCTCCACGTTTCGCACCCGCTCCACTCACAAAGGCGACCTGCGCGTTGAAATCTGCTCCAGTTGCCATCCGTTTTTCACGGGCCGGCAGAAGCTCGTGGATACCGAAGGCCGCGTGGACCGCTTTCAGAAGAAATACGCCAAGGCGCGCGAGCTGCAAGCCCAGAAGAAGGCCGCTGCAGACGCCAAGAACGCAAGAAAAGTCCAGTAAAGCTCTCAGCCTTACAGCGGTCAGCCCTCAGCCGACAAGTGTCTCGTTTCGCGCGTTCATTCCAAAGCTAAATGCTGATGGCTGATTGCTATTGCGGCACAATCAGCCCCTTCCGAATCGCGAACAGTACCAGCTCCGCGGTTCGATGGATATTCATTTTCTCCATAAGGTTGGCGCGGTGCACCGATACGGTGTTGACGCTCAAATCGAGTAACGCCGCGATCTCTTTATTCGACTTGCCTTGCGCGATCAGTTGAAGCACCTGCTTCTCCCGGCCTGTTAGCTTGCTGAGCTCGTCATCGTGCTCCTGAGCAACGTACTTCAGACCTGAGCCCATGAACCGCTTCCCATCCGCCACGGCACGGATAGCGCCCACCAGGTCGACATCTATCGCGCTCTTCAGCAGGTAGCCCTTTGCTCCGGCATCCAGCGCATTACGAACATAGTTATCGTCGGCGTGCATGCTCAACACCAATACATCGGTCCCAGGGAGGTGTTTGACGATCTCCTTCGTGGCTTGCACTCCATCGAGCTCCGGCATCGAGAGATCCATCACGACAACCTTCGGCTTCAGTTCCTGTGCCATCCGGATTGCTTCCACACCGTTGCTGGCCTCGCCGACTACCTTCATACTCTCCTCGTCTTCGAGTATGCGGCGAAATCCGCGGCGCACCAGGCTGTGATCGTCTGCCAGCAGCACTGTTATCTGTTCGCTCATGGCCTTTTCACTCGGAGACCTTTCATCTAACGCATTGTCAGTCAACATAGCTTCCTTTCACCAGCTCACGGACCGGGACTTACGATCTCTTCGAGCAAGTCGTGCTCCTCCATTTCCGTCGTATGATCCTCCTGCCGGAGTGGCATCACTAATGTGACGCTTGTCCCGCTGCCGGGCGTTGAGGATATATTCAGACTTCCGCCCAGGAGGCCGGCGCGCTCGCGCATAGCGATGAGACCGAGTCCCCGCTTGTTGGAGTGCTTCGCCTGTTGCATCCCCTGTCCGAAATCTCGGATGCTCAATGTCAAATTGCGCTTGTCGAAAATCATCTCGACTTCGGCCGCTTTCGTTTCAGCATGTTTCGCGGCGTTGTTCAGCGCTTCCTGGACGATTCGAAAGCAGTGAATCGCCGGCTGGCCGGTAATGCGAACCGCCGCGCCGTGCACCAGCAGTCGTGTTTGGATACCGGTCTGCCGCTGAAAGACTTCGGTGTACCATTCCAGGGCTTTTACGAGGCCATAATCGTCGATCACCGAGGGGTGGAGCATCTGTGAAAGACCTCGCATTTTTTCTAGTGTGTTATGGGTGATTTCGCGAACTTCGCTCAACTCGGTGCGCAGCGGAGAATCCGCAGGAACCCCGCGCCGCTCCGCGCGGGCGAGCATCGCGCCGACCGCGGTCAGAATCTGCCCGAACTCGTCATGCAACTCGCGCGATACGGAGCGCAGTACCTCCTCCTGGACGGTGATCAGTTTTGCGGCAAGCACGCGCCGTTGTCGCGAAAGAGATTCGAGCTGCTCGAAAATCTTGCGATTGGAATAAATCAGGTACAGACTCGTGATCAGGATGGCAAGGATCGTCGCGACCAGAAAGGCGTATACGTCGCGCTCGACACCGTCGTAGATGGATGCAATCTTCCGGTCGGCCTGCTCTTCTGCAGCGTTGTTGCGTTCCAGCAGACGCGATACGCGGCTCGCGAGGAGCGTTTGTCCCGGAAACAGTTCTGTCGAAGCCAGCTTGCGTGCCACCGCTTCCCGGCCCGCGCTGGCAGCGAAAAAGACCTCGTCGGAGATGCGCCAGAACTGCCGCAATGCTTCCACCAGCTCCGCCTGCTTGTCTGCTCGCCGGGTTAGCGGCGCCAGTCTGGCTTCGGCGTCGATGGCATCCTGCAGGTCCGTTCGGAGGTGGTCAAACTGAGCACGGTACGCAGATATTCCGGTCGTGCTGCGGGATTGGATCATGTCCCGGATTCGCAATCCGGCCATGTCCACGTCGTTCAACACGCGAAGAAGTAAGAGCGAGTCGTGGCGATTCAGGTCGATCGTGTCAGTCTGCAGCGCACGCAACCCGTTTAGCTGATGGAGGCCATACCAGGAAAACCCCATCACAGCTCCGAGCGTGATCAACAGCCCGAGAAGCAGACGTACGGTCGGCGATTTGGTCATGCATTTTGGGTCGCGGTTTGCGAATCGGGAACGGTCCGCGCGCCCTGAATTACACCCATTAATATAGAATGACGAGAGAACGGGCCTCTTTGTTGCGTTCCCGCACGGAATTTCCTTTCCTATGAGCGGTTTTGAACCATGTCGGAAGTCTGCGCGGCAACCCGGCGCCGGTGTTAAGCGTCTCCCGAAGGTGCCGCGACTTGCGCAGGTTTGCGCGACAGTAACCGCCGCCACTGCGTTCGCGGCCTTGACTTTATTCGCCGCAGACCCCTGGAAAGGTAAAGACGTTTCGACGTGGACCTCACAGGACGTAAAGCGGGTGCTCACTGATTCGCCGTGGGTGCAGCAAGCCGCCGCAACGTTCAGCCTTGCAGCCGAAGAACCGCCCGAGGTTCCCCCGCCGGTGCCCGCCGCCGCTCCGCCCGGTTTGGGCGGACCGGTCAATTCGGGTCCGCGATGGGATGGAGGCGTTGGCCGCAGCCGGGGCTCCGATCCCACACTTAGCGTGTTGATTCGCTGGGACAGCGCTCTGCCTGTACGTGAAGCGCTCCAGCGCTCGAGCCCGGAGGCCTACATTGATGAACACGCAGCAAAGGACTACATCATCAGCATTGTTGGACTGGTGCCGGGCGGACGTTATCGATCGGTCGGGCGTCCGGCATCCGATTCACGAAGCGATGATTCCGAGGATTCACGAACCGTGGATGCCCGCAATCCGGAAGAGATGCTGGAAGCTCTCATGACTGCATCCCGTCTTACACCGAAAGACAAACCGGCGATTTCTCCGGAAGACGCCAAGCTGGATGCCTCTACAGGTACTTTGCACATCTTCTTTCCTAGGACAGAGCCCATCACCTCCAGCGATAAGGAAGTGATATTCACGACGCGCTTTGGCGCCCTCACTATCCAAAAGCGATTCCGGCTAAAGGACATGAGCTATCGCGGGAAGCTTGAACTTTGATTACAAAGACCGACTGGGACCCTGAGCTCTACGAAGCCAAGCACTCCTTCGTATGGCAATTCGGGCAGGATCTCTTGGAGTTGCTGAGTCCAAAGCCCGGCGAACGCATCCTCGATCTCGGCTGTGGCCCCGGAAATCTAACGCAACAAATTGCGCGGAGCGGAGCCGATGTCGTCGGTGTAGACTCCTCGCCGGAAATGATCGGGCAGGCCCGGCAGAATTATCCATCGCTGCAATTTATTCTTGTCGATGCCGCCAGAATGGAATTCAGAGAAGAATTCAATGCTGTATTTTCGAACGCAGCTCTTCACTGGATGATAGACGCGCCGGCTGTCGCAAGCGGCATGTCGCGCGCTCTCCGAGGCGGAGGCCGTTTGGTTGCCGAACTTGGCGGAAAAGGCAACATCCAGACCATCGAGCGCGCTATCGAGCGTGTGCTCAAGAGCTACTTGCCCGGCGGCCTGCCGCCGAAACGCACCTTTTTCCCCTCTGTTGGCGAATACGCCAGCTTGCTCGAAAGCCACGGATTCGAAATCCGCATGATGCGGCTCTTCGATCGCCCAACGAAACTTGAAGGCCCAAATGGAATGGAGAACTGGCTCCGGCAGTTTGCGTCATATTATTTCGAAGCCATTCCTGCCGACCGGCAGGAAGAAGCGCTCGCCGCGGTTGTCAATGAGCTTCGTCCCGAGCTGTTCGGGGTTGAAGGCTGGTTTGCCGACTACCGGCGATTGCGAATTCAGGCGATCAAAGTCTGAAGTGCGAGCCGGGATCTCCGGCTCGCGCATGGAATTCAGGCTCTCGCCGTTGAAGCCTGCAGGTTTACTGACGATTCGGCGATCTGAGTCAACTTGTGGTCCGCGGCCTCTTCTTCGCTTAAAGTTTGCTGCAGAAGGTTGGCCGCCTGGGTCAGTCCCAGGCGCTTCGCAAAGGCGCGGGCTGTTCCGTAACCGGAAATTTCATAGTGCTCGACTCTTTGAGCCGCAGCAATCAGCGCGGCATCCTTCACGTCCGCGTCACCTTTCGCTTTAATCATCTCCTCGCCCTCGGAGATCAATCCCTTCATCGCCTCGCATGTCTCGCGTTTAGGCTCGGTGTTGAGCTCGCGGAAAATGGTTTCCAGGCGGGAAACATGACCCTGAGTCTCAGTGAGATGATGCTGAATAGCCTGCTTGAGCTGGCTGGAACTGGCCGCATCGGCCATCTTGGGGAGCGCCTTTGTCAGGCGGTTCTCCGCGTCATACAGATCCTCAATTTGATTTACAAAGAGGTCTTTGAAGGACTTGAGTTCGGTGCTTAGTAGTGGCATTGGTGTTACTCCTCGAACCTGCCGGGCTAAGTCCCAGGAGGGAAGTCCTGACAAGTCATTTATGGGACTCGCTGCCACTCGCTAGGTTTCGCGCTTCAGCGCCCGTCGCGAGGAAGTGCAGATTTTGCAAGGAATCAGAGGAATTTTTTCCGATAAGTTTTCGAACTTGAAGACGGCCGGCCATGGCTCAGAAGCGATATGGTCACTGTTGTACTGGCACTCCGATTGCATCACTTGCCTGAAGAAGGGAGAAACGATGCCGAACCTTTCGAAGATCACGAAGGATCATGACGTAATCCGTAGTTGGGCGGAAGCGCGCGGGGCGACACCTTCCCATGTGAAAAGCACCGAGTCGGCCGAAGATGTTGGCGTCCTTCGGCTCGATTTCCCCGGTTATACGGGGCAGGGCACGTTAGAGACGGTTACGTGGGAGCAGTTTTTCGAGAAGTTTGATCAAGGTGACCTGGCCTTCGTGTACGAGGAAGAAACAGCAGCGGGGCAGAAAAGCAACTTCAATAAGATCGTCAGTTCGGAGGGTGCAACAGCGCGTCCGTCCAGAGGGCGTGGAACCGGCAAGAAGGCTGCTCGCAGTTCGGCGAAGCGGAGGACAGCAAGAGCCGCAAAGACTACCCGTACGACCCCAGCCCGGAAAGGCGCAAAGAAAATTTCGCGGCCGGCGGCGAAAACGAGAGTAGCGAAGAAAGCCGCTACGAAGAGGGCCGCTTCACGGAGCAGTTCCTCGCGAAGTACGCGAAAGAAAACGGTTCTCAAAAAAACGGCCGGAAAGAAGAGCCGCGGCAGACATCGTTAGGAGATTTCCGGACGGCGTTGTCCGCGCCGTGTTTTAGACTTGCTCATAGGACATGGACGCGTCCGTTCTCACGCGCAAAAAGCTCCCTTTAGTTCCAATCGTTGTCTGCGTGATTGTTGTTATCGGCCTGATCCTGGCGCTTCGGTATCTTAGCGGGCCTGTTACGACGCCGGCAAACAGTGGCCGTGCAGCCCCGGAGGCGCGGGCTTACGTCGGAAATCTGGCGCTAAGCGATGTGACCATGCAGGCTACCGAGAACTTCATGCAACAGCGCGTGGTGGAGATTCAGGGGAAGATCACCAATAAAGGATCCCGGCCGCTCGAATCGGTTGACGTGTATTGCCTGTTCTATGGCGTGGACGGACGTGAAGTCCACCGCGAGCGATTGCCGATTGTGCCGACGCGGGGCGCGGCTCTTACTCCTCACGAAACGCGCCCTTTCCGGCTGCCATTCGATAATCTGCCGGACGGTTGGAACCAGACTATGCCAAGGCTGGTGATTGCGCAAATCGTGTTCGCCAAGTGACCCGAGAGAGCGTCATTCTACCGATGAGAATCCTTTTGGCCGACGATGACCGCGATCAACTGGCGCTGCGTAGCTTGCTGCTGGTACGAAGCGGCTTCGAAACCCTCGAGGCTGCGGACCGGAACTCGGCGATGGAACTGGCGGCCTCTCAGAAGCCCGAGTGCGCGGTTATAGACCTTCGTTTTCCTACAGAAGAAATCGGCTTGCGGCTCATTCGAGAGCTGAAGGATCTTAACTCGAGCATGCATCTGTTTGTTCTTACGGGAGGCGACCCCGATCGCTTTTCTCGGCGGCCTGAAAGGAAGCTGGTGGACTGCGTGATCGTCAAGGGATCATCTTCTGCTTACCTCGTCGAAGAATTGCGCTCGCTCGCCGCGCGAAAGGCGGCAGCATGCTGATCAGGGTTTCGCCGAGGACGCAGGCGCGCCAGTTTTAGGAGTTGTCGCCAGCAACAGGCTTCTCTGCGCTTTGTCGACATCTATCGTGAGCTGATGGGCAATTTTGGCCGCTACATCGGCGCTGGCGCTGCGAAACTTCGCGCCGTCGCTCTCCTGCGTCGTCGACCAGAGGACATCTCCATCCTTGTTGCAAAGGCGCACTGCGGCATAGGCCTCATGCTTCCTTTCTCGGATGTGGTGCGACTCGTTATCGCTGATCGAAAGGCCGAGATAGGCTCCAGTCGCTCTGGATCCGATGCTGCCGCCCGAGTTCGACTTGCCACCGTTTTGGCGGCTGCTGGTGCCATTGTCGCTGTCGAACGCGTCTGTGTAGACGTGATCGTCGGCAGCGCCCTTCAAAACCGCGTCAGCGCGGTCCGGATTATCCGTGAGGACGAACAACTTGGTGGAATCGATGCTGGCGATGATCAACTCACGAAGCGAATCGGCCTGTGGACCGCCGGTCAGTGGCGCCACATAGATGCGCTTTACCGCAAGCATCGACGATATCTGCGCATCCGCTCCCGGCTTTTGAGCGCAAAGCAAAGGGCCCAGAAAAAGCCACGCCAAAAGCGAACCGGGAAAACGTCTCATCCTTTACCCGCCATCCGCGCTTCGTCATCCTGATACTGAACCTGCCGCCCGGTCCGCGCTTCAAGCGTTACCAATGTCAACCGGATGTCATTCTTATCCACTCGAAATACCATTGCTTGTTGCTGGCCGTCATCGTCCTGAAATCCGACCGTAAGAAAATGCTGGCGTTTCTTGGCAAGCATGAAGAGCGGAGATATGACGACCGCCTCCAGATAACGGCGATCTACTTTCTGTCCGTATTCAAGCAGGTTAATGCGTTCGTACGGGACCTTTACCTGCGTATGTTTAGCGAGAAAAATGAAGTAGGCCTCGTCGTCGGTCTTAATGTCGCCGGAGCTGTCCGCGGGAATGTCGGCCCGTGTCCCGCCGATATACTCGGCGCGGGAGCCGGAATGGCCGCCCTGTGATGCAAACGCAAAGACAAAGAGACCAAACGCTAGGACAAAGATTCGCATGCGGTTCTGAGATCTGTCTCAGAAAGACTGTGGCGATCGGCGCGGTTTCGTCTCGGCCGCGGCTCGAGAGATTACGTCCAGATCTTCTGGATGGGAACGCCCTTCTTGCAAAGCTCGCAGGAGCTCGAGTCTTTGTAGTAGGATGCATCCATTTTGGCCAGATAGAAGAGCGGGAGATTTCCGAAGGTGGCAACTGTCGGATTGGGTTGATATACGGCGACGGCCAAGCCGACGATTTCTGCGCCTTTCGATTCGACCAGGTTGCGCAACTCCGTCAGACGCTTGCCGGAACGGAGAATGTCGTCCACCAGCAGGACTTTTTCATGTTTGGCCGGTTCAATGAACTGGCGGAAGCGCATCGGCGATGTATCGGTGTCCTGCTCGGCCCAATACACCTGGTGCGCGCGAAGCGCCTCGCAGACGCCGTACGCAACCGGCAATCCGCCCGTATTGGGACACACGATGGAGAGCTCCTTAATCATGGCGCGAATCTCTGAATCGCTTCGCAAACGCCGGCTGAGGCCCACGCTGAGAAGCTTGGCGTACTGATAATAGCGGAAGGCGAGCGCCACCTGCAGGTACTCGTCGGTGTGCATGCCGTTGGGATACTCGAAGTGGCCCTCTCGCAGCGCTCCCGTCTCACGGAGCATTGCGATCACTTCGTCATTTGTAGGTAAGAGATGCATGGACTAATGCTTTGGTGCGCAGGCAATTGTTCGCAATATTCCGCTAATGCGCGCCTTTTCCCGCGAGCACATGGGGAATCGTCCTTAGAATAATCGACCAGTCCAGCTTCAGCGACCAGTTCTCAATGTAGGAGATATCCATTCGCATCCACGAGTTGAAATCGATGTGGTCGCGCCCGCAAACCGCCCAGAGGCAAGTGAGTCCCGGACGCATGCGGAGCCGGCGTTTCTGCCAGCGCTCGTATCGTTCCACTTCGTCAGTGAGCGGCGGGCGGGGACCGACAATCGACATATCTCCACGCACGACATTCCACAGTTGCGGAATCTCATCGATCGAGAATTTCCGGATCCAGCGGCCGATGGACGTTACGCGAGGATCGCGTGGAATTTTGAAGGCAACCTCCCGGTTGCTCAAATGATTGAGGTCCGCTTTCAGCTCATCCGCATTCGCGACCATGGAGCGGAATTTGTACATGGTGAATTTTCTGCCGTTCAGGCCACAACGGCATTGCCTGTAAATTACCGGTCCCGGCGACGTGAGCTTAATGAGCGCTATTACAAGCGCAATGAATGGCGACAACACCAGGAGCGCAGCCGCCGCAACCACGATGTCGAAGAAACGCTTCAGCAGCAGACGGAGATCGTCGAGTGGCGCAGCGGAAAAGGTGAGCAGGGGAGCATTGCCTACCCGATCCAGGCTGATCTTGCTGTTCACGTGCGGAAAGAAGCCGACTGCCACCCGGGTGCGCACACCCTCCTCGTCGCACTGCAGAAAAACTTCCTCCAGCTCCGCCAGGCGGCTGCTGTCCACATCGAAGATGACCTCGTCAACTACGCGTTCCTCGAGCAGTTTTGGCAGCTTGCTCGCGCACTCCTTTTCGCTGAGCCTCGCAATGACTTCGATTCGGAACGGTGAGCCCTCGCATAGCATCCGGGCAAGCGCCGATGTCTTTTCGAAGCCGCCTACGAGGACCAGGTTGTACGACCTCCCGAATCCGCGCTGAAATGCTCCGATGATGGGGCGTGCCCTCAGCCGGAACGCAACTAGCAGAATCAGATCAAAGCAAAAGAACAGGGCTATGAAACTGCGGCTAATGGGCGGGTACGGCCTAACGAGGTACGCGAACAGAATGAGCAGCACCGTACCGAAAACGCACTGGCGCACGGTGTAGACCAGAACGCGCCGGGGACTTGCCGAATCCAGGTAGCGATATATCCTTTGCAGCGATCCCAACGCCACCCAGACCAACGCACAAACAATAAGAAAGAGAAGATGCGCCTTTCTGGGAAGAAAGAATACGTGTTCCAGCGCCAGCCCTATGCGGGCGCGATATGCAAACTCAAACGCCGCAACGGTCAGGATGGCATCGGCCGCAGCGAACAGTAAGTGCACTCTCTTTCTTTGGTGCGCAAACACAGACTAACCCTTGACCGGGCAGGACCGGCCCCTACAAATGCGGACGAGGCAGGCCAGACCCCGGCAAATCGGGCAGGCTCGATCGCCATTAGAAACCGATTTAGATCGCATGAAGAGCCTGATCGATATCGGCGATGATGTCCTCCCCCGCCTCGATTCCAGCGGCGACCCGCACCAGATTCTCGCGGATGCCCATCCGCTCGCGCATCTTCGGCGAGAGGTTCCGGTGCGAAGCGATGAGCGGGTATAGCAAGAGAGTATGCACATCCCCCAGCGATGTACCTGGAACCACCATTCTAAGATGATCCATGAAACTCAACACCGCCTGTTTATCCGCGTCCTTAATCTCGAAACTGAGGATGGCCCCAAAGAGACCGGGCGCGAAGGACTGCTTAATATTGCAAGCATCGGGATGCGCGCTATCCGAGCAATAGTAGACGCGATCAACGCGCGGATGAGTCGAGAGCCAGTCTGCCAGCAACCTGGCATTCTTGCACTGACGCTCAAAGCGGAGCGCCAGGGTTTTGATGCCGCGCATGGTCAGGTAACTCTCGAACGGGCCAAGGACCGGACCAACGATCCGCGACAGCATCCGAACCGCCTGGTCATGCGGTTCATCGCTTACGACGATGCCGCCTAACACGTCGCCGTGCCCCGCGAGATATTTGGTCGCGCTGTGCACGACGATATTTGCTCCGAGATCCAGCGGCCGCATCAGCATGGGAGTGGCGAATGTATTGTCCACCACCAGCGCTGCGCCTGCCCCGCGCGCCAACTGGGCGATTCGTTCAATACTTCCGACCCGGAGCAACGGGTTCGAGATGCTTTCCGTGAAAACACATCCTGCCCCTTGTTCAACGATTGCTTTTTCGACAGCGGCAAGGTCGCAGATATCTACGTAAGTGACATTGACATCGAAGGGCGCGAAGATCTGGTCGAGCAGCGCAATGGTGGCTCCGTAAAGCGAATTCGACGCGACGATGCTATGAGGGCGGTCGAGAAGCGCCGCTTGCATCGCGATCTGGATGGCGGCCATGCCCGATGCTGTAGCCAGCGAGCCGTGACCGTTTTCGAGCGTGGTACACAGGTCTTCGAGCGCTACATTGGTCGGTGTTGCATAGCGGCCGTAGCTGAAACCCTGCTCTTCCTCCCCCAGTATCCGGTCCAGCTGTGCGGCGCATTCGTAGAAATAGGTCGTTGACAGATGGATCGGAGTGGTCGAAGGTACCGCGAGCCCCTTTGCCCGCTTGCGGTCACCTGCGTGTACAACTTGGGATTCAAATTTCATTTCCGTTTCCAGCGAACACCGTCTTTTGTGTCTTCCAGCACGACACCGCGCTCCTGCAAAGCCGCCCGAATGGCATCAGCGCGTGCAAAATCGCGGGCTTTCTTCGCACGATTCCGCTCCTCGATCTGCGCCTCGATCTCTATATCATTGAGCGCCGCGTTTCTGGCGCCGGACCGCTGACCATCCGGTTCGGCCACGTCTTCAGCCGGCTTTAAAACGTCGAAAACAGCATCAAAGACTTCCAGAACGCGCGCCGCGTCCCAGCGGTTTTCGTCCTGAAACTGACCTTCATCGAGAGCGGTGTTCATCGCCCGCACATATTCAAAGATGGCGGCCAAGGCTTCGGCCGTGTTCAAATCGTCGTCCAGGGCGTCTTCAAATCTGCGAATAGCCTCACGCGAGCGTTCGGTGAGAGCTTCATTCTGGCCTGCTGCAAGCCTGGTGGATGTAAGCCGCACTTCGAAGTCACGCAATCGCTCGATGCTCTTGGTTGCGGCCTTCAGCCCTTCGAAGGTGAAGTTCAGTTTCTTTCGGTACGGAACCGAGGCAAGCAGATACCGAATCGCCTCAGGGCGATAGCCCATTCCAAGCAAATCCCGCAGCGTATAAAAGTTGCCAAGCGATTTCGACATCTTCTGGCTTTCGATGTGCAGATGCTCGGCGTGGAGCCAGAAGCGCGCGAAGGGCTTGCCCGTGATGGCTTCGGATTGAGCGATTTCGTTCTCATGATGCGGAAAGATGAGATCGACGCCGCCGGCGTGAATATCCAGGGTTTCGCCGAGATAACTCATCGCCATCGCCGAGCACTCGATGTGCCACCCCGGCCTCCCTTCTCCGAACGGCGCCTCCCAGAACGGCTCATCCCCTCTGCGCGCTTTCCATAAGACAAAGTCGCGCGCATCCGCCTTATCGTACTCGTCGAGATCGACTCTGGCCCCGCTGCGGATGCCGCTGAAATCGTTGTGAGAGAGCTTCCCGTAATCGGGGAACGCGGCGATCCGGTAGTACGTTGAACCATCGTTCGTGTATGTGTAGCCTTTCGCCGCAAGCCGCTCGACCGCCTCCACCATGACGTGAATGTGTTTCGTCGCGGGCGCGACGTGTTCGGGTTGCTGGAGCCGCAGCGCGGCGGCATCTTCGAAAAAGGCCTTTGTGTAAATCGAGGTGTACTCCTCGATCGATTTGCGTTCTTTGGCCGCGTTCTTGATTATTTTGTCGTCGACATCGGTCACGTTCATGACGTGCTTCAATTTGTAACCGCGATAACGCAGCCAACGCCGCAGAATGTCCTGGAACGTGAAGGTGCGGAAATTGCCGATGTGGACAAAATTGTAGACCGTTGGGCCGCAGGTGTACATGCGGACGGTATTGTCCTCAAGCGGATGGAAAAGTTCCATCTCCTGGGTCAGGGTGTTATAGAAGCGCAAGGCCATCTAGGGAAATGAAAAACCAATCGTAACAAGCGGGTTGGTATCGTCCGGCCGGTTGACTAAGGTGGAAGCATGAATCGATCAACCGCCGAGATCGTCCGTGAGTATGGACCTTTCCCGGGCATCAACCACATTCATGGCCTCACCTATGACGGCCGAAACGTCTGGTTTGCTGCCGGAAACACGCTGAACGCCTTCGATCCTGCGAGCGGGAAGACGGTCCGCTCGATCGATGTCGCCGCGCGTGCAGGAACGGCGTTCGACGGCCGCCACCTGTTTCAGCTCGCCGGAGATCGCATCCAGAAGATCGATCCGAAAACCGGCCGCGTGGTCGCCACAATCCCGGCGCCCGGCGGCGGCAACTCGGGGCTCGCGTGGGCCGAAGGGACGCTCTGGGTGGGGCAGTATCGGGATCGAAAAATCCTTCAAATCGATCCCGAAACAGGGGCGATTCTTCGCACGATCGAGTCCAACCGCTTCGTCACCGGGGTCACGTGGATCGACGGAGAGCTCTGGCATGGCACCTGGGAGAGTGACGAGAGCGATTTGAGGCGAGTCGATCCTCGAACTGGAGAGGTTCTGGAGACGCTCGAGATGCCACGCGGAGTCGAAGTTTCGGGGCTCGAGTCCGATGGCGGCGATCAATTCTTCTGCGGAGGAGGAAGGAGCGGGAAGGTTAGGGCGGTCCGCCGACCCCGGAAAGTGAAAGACCAATCATAACTACATTTGGTGGGGCGGGCTTCAGCCTGCGCGGGGCTCTCAGCCCCGCCCGGCTTACAAATTCCCCCGCCGATGCTGTTCGCGCTCAATGGCTTCGAACAAGGCCTTGAAGTTCCCCTTTCCGAAGCTTCGACTGCCTTTACGCTGAATGATCTCGAAGAAGAGGGTCGGCCGGTCCTCGACTGGTTTCGTGAAAATTTGTAGCATGTAACCTTCGTCATCCCGATCCACCAGAATGCCGAGCCTTGCCAGTTCATCGATCGGTTCGTCGATCTTGCCCACGCGCGCGGTCAGCTCTTCATAGTACGTAGAGGGAACCGAAAGAAACTCCAGCCCTTGCTGCTGCAGCTTGGTAACCGTTCCGATGATATCGGCTGTCGCCATCGCAATGTGCTGGACGCCAGGACCGCCGTAAAAGTCAAGATACTCCTCAATTTGGGATTTGCGCCGTCCTTCCGCCGGCTCGTTGATCGGGAAACGGATTCTCTCGTTCCCGTTCGTCATCACCTTCGACATCAGGGCCGAATACTCGGTCGAAATATCGCGATCGTCGAAGTGCTTAAACATT
Source organism: Bryobacteraceae bacterium (assembly GCA_036557345.1). GTDB lineage: Bacteria > Acidobacteriota > Terriglobia > Bryobacterales > Bryobacteraceae > Bog-105. The sequence continues at coordinate 33,145 of DATBHS010000093.1, read as the reverse complement.
CGGAAGCCCATCACGCGTTCGTAGAAACCGACCCAGGTGTTCATCTCTCCCCAGCCAACGTTCCCGACTACATGATCGATGTAAAGCAAGCCCGCGGTGCGCGCTATCGGATCGGGCTGCCCGGTTGCGGCGAAGCCGGGGAGAAAACATCCGGAATAGTTGCCCCGCTCAATGAAAGTGTGAATGGTATCGCCGTAGATCGCGATAGAGGATAGCTGCACTTCTCCGTGTTGATCTCGAATCGTTACGGGATGCTCCACACTGATTGCGCCGCGCGATGTTGTTTCGCGCCACGCGGCGCGCGCGTCATCCACCCAAAGCGCGATGGATTTTACGCCGTCGCCATGACGCCGAATATGTTCGGCAATCTCGCTCGACGGCTGCAGGGGCGTAGTAAGAACGAAGCGGATCTTCTTCTGCTCGAGAACGTACGAAACGCGATCGCGCGTGCCCGTTTCCGGACCGCGATAGGCCTTCAGGCTGAAACCGAGGCAGGCGCGATAAAAGTAAGCTGCTTGCTTGGCGTTGCCAACGTAAAACTCCAGGTGGTCGGTTCCATGGATTGGCAGGAAGTCCCTCCGCCCGGACGTCTCTTTCGCTTGCTCAATGGCTTCCGGCATCAGAAATGATCTCCGTTTGCCGCGCACGTAGGGCTATACGCATCCACATCTTATAAAATTCGGATGGAGACCGATGCCGGTTTATCATCACCTCGGCGAGATCCCATCGAAAAGACACAAAGTCTACCGAAGGCCCGGGGGCGAATTATACGCAGAAGAACTGATGGGCAACATGGGCTTCGTGGGACCATCTTCGCTGCTGTATCATGTCCGACGGCCCACAGCAGTGCGCGCGCTCCGGACCGTGAAGGAACTGCGCTGGGACCCGGCGCCGAGCGAACCCCTCCGGCACCGTCACTTCCGGACGAAGGAACTGACGCGGCGCGGCGATCCTTTCGCGGATCGCATCCCCTTGCTGTTCAACCATGACGTATCCATCTCGATGGTGCGTCCTGCGGCTGAGACATCCGATTTTTATCGGAACGCTCAGGGTGACGAGATTATTTACGTCAGCGAAGGCGAAGGGGTATTGGAATCGCCGTTTGGCAGCCTCGCCTTCGCGAATGGTGATTATCTGGTCATCCCTCGTGGCATTCTTCACCGCTACCGCTTCGCATCTCAGGATCGGGTGCTGCTTGTCGTTGAAAGCGCCGGTTACGTCCGAACACCTCGACGATACAGGAACGAATATGGACAATTGATGGAGTCGAGCCCCTATTCCGAGCGCGACATCCGCCTTCCGCAAAGCCTCGAGACACACGACGAAAAGGGCGATTTTAAGCTGATTGTGAAAAAGGAGAATCATCTGGCCGAGATGATCCTGGCGTATCATCCGTGCGACGTGATCGGATGGGATGGCTACTACTATCCGTGGGCGCTGAACATTCACAATTTCGAGCCCCGGGTCGGCCGTTTTCATCTCCCGCCGCCTACACATCAAACCTTCGAAGGCGACGGCTTTGTTGTTTGTTCCTTCTGCCCGCGGCCCTTTGACTTCGACCCGGAAGCGGTACCCGCGCCATATACGCACTCGAACGTGATGTCGGACGAAGTGCTCTATTACGCCAATTCCGAGTTCATGAGCCGGAGAGGCATTGAGTACGGCTCGATTACGCTGCATCCGGATGGGCTCGCGCATGGCCCCCAGCCGGGCCGCACCGAAGCCTCAATCGGTCAAAAAGAGACGAATGAACTGGCGGTGATGCTCGATACCTTCCGGGGGCTGCACGTAAGCCGTCAGGCAGTAGAGATCGAGGACGGGAACTATTACCTGTCCTGGCTCGAGAGCTGATGATCGATGAGACGCACGACCCGAGACTGCGTAGCTGGGTAGAATCGGCCAATGTTCCGGGATGCGATTTCCCCATCCAGAATTTACCGTTTGGAGTATTCCGGACTTCTCGGGATATGCAACCTCGCCTGGGCGCCGCCATTGGCGACTCGATCCTAGACCTGCATCCCTGGCTCGAAGGCGAAAATCTCAACGGCTACATGGGGCTGAGCGCCATCGAGCGAAAAGACCTCAGGCGTTCGATCAGCAAAGCTCTGGAGCACGGCGCTCGGAAAAGAAAGCTGGTGCCGCAGTCAGAGATCGAGATGCTTCTTCCTGCCGCGATCGGAGACTACACGGACTTCTATGCTTCGATTGATCACGCCACGAATGTGGGCCGGATGCTTCGGCCCGATAACCCGCTGCTTCCCAACTACCGGCATGTGCCGCTTGCCTACCATGGCAGGTCTTCATCCATCGTAGTGAGCGGCACTGCCATCCGCCGTCCGTGCGGGCAACTGGGAGAGGGACGCTTCGGACCCTCGCAGGAGCTCGATTACGAGGTCGAATTAGGCGCTTTCATAGGTCCGGGCAATGAGCTAGGCAAGCCGATTCCCATTGCAGAAGCCGAGCGGCACATCGCGGGAGTGTGCCTGGTGAATGATTGGTCGGCGCGAGACATCCAACGCTGGGAATATCAGCCGCTGGGCCCATTCCTCGCGAAGAATTTCGCTACTTCTGTTTCTCCTTGGATAGTGACGCTCGAGGCTCTGGAGCCCTTCCGCGTAGCGGCAATCGAACCGCAGGTTCCGGTCCTGCCTTATTTGCGGCCGGATTACTCCGCGGCCTTTGATATCACGCTCGAGGTCTGGTTGCGGTCATCTTCCATGCCGGAGCCGGTTCGAATCAGCCGGGGATCTTTCCGGCAAATGTACTGGACGCTGGCACAGATGGTAACGCATCACAGCTCGAATGGCTGCCCGCTGCGACCGGGAGATCTGATCGCCAGTGGAACGGTATCCGGACCGGCGAAAGAGAACCGCGGATGCCTGCTCGAAATCACGTCGAACGGCTCGGAGCCTCTCCAATTGCGTACCGGTGAAGAGAGGGTATTCCTAAACGATGGAGACGAAGTGATCTTGACCGGCAATTGCGAGCGGGATAAGTATGTAAGGATCGGCATGGGAGTGTGTCGCGGAATCGTGTTACCCGTGAACTTTTCGAGTTAGTCCCCAGCTTCTGTGAACACGCCCATTTCGGTAGATCCTCTCGGAACAAACGGGACGCGTGAGTTTCTGGTCGTGGTATAGACATCAGCATCCGAGTAGTGGGCGATTTGGCGGAGCAACTGAACATCGGCGTTAGAAAGGCCGGCCAAGTGAATAGTGCGTAGAGGCGAAGCCCCAACAGGAGTGACAATGAGCAGTTTTCCCGTGTGAGATGGCCGATAGGGAATGCCATGGACGTGCATTTCGAAATCCAGTCCCGAATCGAAGTAGTCGCTGCAGATAAACTGCGCTCCCTGTAACAGATATGGTCGGCTACCGAGTGCGATCTGTTCAACGCTACGAGGTCCTGCTGCCTCGATTCCCGAATGACGCAGCGATTTTGCAGTCAGAACCGTGCATCCCATCCACCCGGCCAAGGCGAGCGACAGGGCATTCAGGAAGCGCGGTTCGAAATGGGACCTCCGCATCATGATGTTCCAAGTCGCCGCGGCCACCCCGAAAAAGAGGGGCAGGAGGAAGAGCCAGCTTCTCCTCGGAATAACCAAGCTCTGTTTCGCCAAAAGCGTACAAGCCGTAATCGCGATACAAAGCAGGATTGCGCCGGGAGGCAAACGTAGTGTTCTCGGTAATAAAGCAGCAGCAATGACTCCTCCAACGATAAAGATGCCCACTAACCACGGCACATCGAGATTCCAATATCGCCACAGAGATATGGCCTCACGAGTAAATTCCTTGAGCCACAAATCGTGCGGTAATGGCTTGGCCCATTGATTGTTGGTGAAAGCGGATACACCCATGGTTGCCAGTACCGGTGAATACAGGGCAACGGTCAACGCCACGGTCCAGGCTAAGGAGAATAAAACTTGTCGTAGTTTGGAACGCCTCAGCACCAAATAGAGAAACACTCCGGCGACTCCATAGAGCATCGTCGGAACTGAATAGAGAGCCAACGCTGCGGAAATGGAGATGACAGGCCAGGCACCTTGTAAACCATGGCGCATTTCAAATCCGACCATCAGGATCATGACGAGAAAGCATAACGTTCCCAAACTGTATCCGCGAGCGTTGAATGAGAACTCAATCAGCGGAGAACTCGCGCTGACAAGCGCAGCCGCGAGAAGCCCGGCACCGGCGCCATGAAAAACTCGTATGGTCGCGTAAGTCGCCGGGATGATGAACGCTCCGGCAATCAAGGTTGGAAGTCGTACCGTCCAGACAGACGCGCCAAAAACAGCCGTTGAGATATGCATCAGAATTGTGCTTAGCACGTGATTGTTGGCCGTGTAGTACGTCAATCCGACGTATATCGGCCGCGACGCGTAATGCATAAACGTGTACGCCTCGTCGTTCCGAATCGGCTCACCAAGGAACGCTATGCGCAAAGCTATTCCCCAACACACCACCGCGAATAGCGAGAGTACATGAAGCGGAGCGCTGTCGCCCAATACACGAACCGACTTCCGCACCGCTGTACTTAGTTCGGCGAGATCGTGTAGCGTTGAAAGGAGGGTCCGACTCATTTGCTCGCCAAAGAAGGCGAGCGCCACCGCACAAGCGCCGAAGACAATACCAAGAAATCGCAGCCCGACCGTGATTCGTGTGAATAAAGCCGGTGTAAACCGATCCTCATATCCAGGAGGAATGGAGGAGAGCACTATGGTTCGCAAGGTCTCAAACGAAAATGTGCTGACCCCCAAAAGGCTGGCTGCTGCATAAGCAAACACTCCCGCTACACACCAGAGAAAGAGCTTACATCTGCGGAGCTGCTTTGACGTTAATCCAGCTTGTTGAAACGATAACGATAAGATCTCGATTGTCTCAATGGGAGTCGACATTTTCCGATACGCTGCGCGTTAAAGAAAACGTCGCTGGAATCCAATCAAAAGATCACTAAGAATAAAGTGGTCGTAGTGACCCTGCCGTCCATGCCAAGCTGTTTAGGTGTCTGCAGCCGGTGGGCTCGCCGCAGAACGGCCAAAGCCAGAGATCTTACTCGTCGAAAGCATGGCGCAGCACCATTGGCTGACGCAGCGCGCTCTCCGGTTCCAGGTGCGCACTGATCTTGTCGCGCAGACACGAAATGCCGCCTGCGCGGCTCCTTACACCAGCAGCTTCATTACAGCCCGAATGAGCGTGTCGGCGGGCGTCGCGATGATAACCAGCGGAATAAATGGCAGAACGGAGGGAAGTGTGAGACCGATAAGCACCTTCTTATCCACCAGGACCACCTTCATTTCGCGGACGACTGTGTAGCTGTTGTACAGGTCGGCCAGCGATTGGATGTCGGATGTACCCAGCAGAGGTTCCGGCTCCGGCGAGAGATTCTGAATCCATTTCGTATCGAACGATTCGACGTAAGCAGTACCCAGCGCAGCATATTTGTGAAGTCCGCTGCGTTTCACCTGCGCCAGTTTTGGCGTAAGTACCAGGAGTGGTGCGGCAAACACAACAGTCATCAACACGCAGTAGGTGATCATGAGCCACTTAACGCTCGAAACGGTTGCCCCTTCGTAGGCAATCTGGTTCCCTAAGGCGCCAGCGAACGCGGCAGCACCGGCAAAGGCTATAAAACCGAACAAGAGTTGCGCATCCGCCAGAAAGCCGAGGCCGCCGCAGGTATCTGGGTGAGTCGCAATACAAGCCAACCGAATTCTTCTCACTCTGCTGAGAAAAATAGTCCAGAGAAAGATAATCCAAACCCAACGGAGTAGCAACAACCGAAAGAGCGGAACACTGATTAAAGCGAACCACCATCCCGCCAGGCTTAGGTTATCTCCGGAAGCCGAAGAGACCGCGTGCCAAGTCGAAATGCCATGCCTCATAAGTTCTGCTTTCTTGGTGAAAATCGATGGAGCAAAAGCAATCACAAGGATTACGAGCGCGGGAAAAACAGCATCGCGCAACTTGTTGATCGTCAGAATTACCTTCTCAAATGCGGGAAGATCTTCACGCGCAACAAGCCCCGATTTCACGAAGTGCCTGACGGCATGGTTCAGTCTTGGGTCAATGACGGCTTCTGCGATAACCAACAGCGGAAGACCGATGAGGAACCGGATGGCGGCGGCGAAATCATAGAGAAACGGAACCTGAACTTGCGATCCGAAAGCACGACCCTGGATTAGCGAGAGCACGAGCAGCGGAAACCAGGTCACAAGAGTCGTCAGGAGTGCCCGTTTAAGCACTCCTGCCCGGTCCGGCAGCGCCATGCCGATTGCAGTCTGAAAGCGGTAGATCGGACCACCCTCGATAAGCGAAAATCGGTCGATCAAAGGCGAGCCGGTTTCGCCAGCCGTTATTCGCGGCGGCGAGTGGGACGTTGTCGCACCTTCCATGGACCTCAGATTCCTTTTACGGCCTTTATCCGGCCTTTTTCGATGGCCTTTACCAACATCGCGTGGTCTTTTATCGTTTGATCCTCGTAAGCCTCGGCCCAATTGGCAAGAGCATTATCGAGTCTTGCCATGCTGAACCTCCGGTCCGCGGCAACAGCTCAAACAAGCTACCTATTCCGCGCCGATTTACTTGACACCATCGTTTTGCAACGGTTAGATGATCCGAGCGCAGTCGGAGGATGATTATTTTACGTCAAATCGCTGCCCCGGGCTTGGCCTGGACTGAAAAAAACTCGTCCCGGAGGCTAGTTTGAAACTGTTCTGACGTAAGGCCCTATTGGGTTCTGGTAGTACCGCCGTACTGTGCGAGGGTGTCGAGAAAACCGGACGCGTCGCTCGTTGGTTTCACCTTGCCGGTAAGGATTTCGCTGTTCTCCTCTTTCTGACCGTAGATCGCCTTATTCACATCACTATCAGCCCGCAATGTGCCGCTTTGAAGCGAGAGTCCGCCGAAGACTCCTCTCGAGCGCGACCAGGACAGAATGTCGGCATGCATGGTGGCGTCAGTTTGCGCGGTGGCATCGCGGCCCACCGGCCCGGCGGCCGCCGAGGCCTCTCCGCCTAGAGTGAATTTGCTCGTGAGAATACCTTTCATGCCTTTATCGCTCATCACCAGCATCACAATATCGGCGGACTCGCCGCCCACCTGGAGGCCAAAGCCGCCACCCTCCACACGCATTGCTGCAGGCGCCGTCCATCCGCTTCCGTCCGGGTTTCGGCAGGAGGCGAAGCCCCGGCCGTATTTGCCGGAGAAAAGGAATCCTCCCTTTTTCATGCTGGGGATTACTACTGCACAGTGGGCCTTGTGAAACAGATCGCTCGGGATGGCTTTGTCACCTGCGTTCATGATTTCTTTGACAACACTTGCAGAGTCATTTAGCCGCTGCGTATCTGATTCAGCGGCGAAAGCTGCCAGCGGAAGAATCAGCATGGGAACCATCAGAAATCTATGCGACATGGGATACACTCCTCTCTTGATCCACGTTTGGTATCCGGGCGTTTGACGCCGTTTCGGAGAGGATGTTTTTTTTAATTCAGAAGTTTAGGCAGCAAAGTCAACGCGGGCGCTCATTCGAAGCCTGCAAGTTGGCTCCCCGGATCCACTGCAGGATCGTTTTGTATTGCCAGCTCGACCCGTTGCCAGGCCAGCGCTGGCCGCCGTTGTGCGTTGCCAGGTAGTCCGAGACGTTCCCGGCCGAATCCGTAGGCCGCGTGGGCTTGATGAGCATGAGGCTGTGCGCAGGATCGTTTATGTCGACCACACGCATCGCGTATTTATAGTTGTCCTCGCTATCTTGCGGCGAGAAGGCTCCTTCGGCATCGGGCGGGTGAAGCCGGAAGATGACGTGGGTGGCGTGGCACATCACGCAAGCCTTCCCATCGGCGCCCGGCGTGGCGAGAATCGGCTCCACTTTGGCCACGAAATAATTGAAGTCCAGAACCGAGCCTGGCTGCACATCCTCGAGCGCCGTACTCAGCTTCTTGCCGGAAAGGACGTTTCCGGCAATGAGCTTCAACCGGGGATTGGGATCGTTTCGCATCTTCTCGAGGACAGCGCGGAATTCCGGTCTCTGCTCGATTCCCTTCGATCTGCGTAAGAGATCCAGGGCAGCGGCGCGCACATTGGCATCGGGATCCTCGAGGCTCGAGACCACGACATTGAACACAGCGGGCTCAGCGAGGAGGTCGGGAGGCCGCTTGATCGCCCCCTTACCGCCGGCGTACTTCTGATCTTGAGATAAGGCGCCGCCTGACACACCCAGATGGTTGACCAAGAACTTGGGGTCGCTCACTTCTTCTATCAGCACACTCCGCTGCGAGCTCCCGAGTTGCCCGAAGACCTGCTTCGCTATAGTGCTTTCCCCGGGGTTTCCAACACGCTCGAGGGCGATCTGAATCGCGGCCCGCTGAACCTCTCGATCGGGATCGGCGATGGCGGCGAGCACCTGGTGTCGAATACCTTCCTCATTCATCAAGTCGCGAAACGAGGCGGCAGCGGTGAGGACATGAGCGTAGTTCCGAACTCTCGGCCTACGTTGTAGAAGCGACCGCAGGGATGTGACCAGTTCGTGTTGACGCGTCCACTGCGAGTCCGCAGGCAAGCCCGCAAGCAGTGCCAACACCGTATCCTGGGCGCTTTCATCACCGTTTTGGAGTATCTGATTGACCGTCGCTACCAGGCCGGGATCGGGCCGTACCGGTGTATCGATGTTGAGAACACCGCGTTGGCCGTTTTCATAGACGTAGCTGACGGTTTCCCGGACTTCTTTGTCCGGATCGAGCGCGAGTTGGAGCGCAGCCTTCGCGAATTGAGCATCACCCGCGGCGCTCAGAGCGCTTCCCGCCTTCAGGACGTCCATTTTCATGCCGCTATCGGCGCCTTGCAAACAATCAATCAAGGCCTGTTCGAGCTCCGGACCCGAGCTTTGAAAGAAATGAATCAGGTCGCTGTCGTTTCCGATGCGAGTTTGGAAGAAGCCGTTGTGGACGTCGTAGTGGAAGTCCGCCGTGTCGCGGTAGGGCGGGTATTCGTAGCCGGGAACATGAAGGTCGGGGACTCCGGACACGTACTTTGTAAAGACCGCCGGTAACGCGATTGCAACCTGGCCCTCCTTCAGTTTGGGCAACGAGTAGTGGCGGATATGGAAGTCCCACAACGATTCGAGGATGCCTTCGCGCCCAAGCGGCGTGGCCGAATGCAGAACACGGGCAAGTACTTGGGCCTGATCGCGTACCACGGATTCATAACCTTCGTGAATGCGGTCCTGATCCTGGTCGGTTGCGGCGGCGCGCACCCATGCTTCCAGATACCCCGTGTTTTCATCCAGCACATCATAAATTGCTTCGTGAACGGCACGCCGGATAACGGGATCGGTTTCGGTATTCAGCCGGGCCGCAAGGCCTTCGAGGATGTGGTTGCGGGCATCGCGACGATCGACGTTCCAGTAATACCATTGCCAAAGCCCTCGAGCGGAATTCAGGCGAACGGCTGGAGTCGCATCGTTCAGATCCTCAATCACCGAAGAGAGAAGCTGCGAGTCGCCGCTCAAATACTTAAAATGCTGATTGAAGAGCTGCGTGGCTCCCCACCGGACTCGCGCATCCGGCGAGCGCAATGATTCTGCTAAAAGCGCACGACCTTGTGCAGCCACGTCGGGGCGCCGTTCCAGGATCATACGCAACGCCCAGGCAGCGGTCCGTTGCACCATTTTGGTTGGATCTCCGAGCGCGCGTGCAAGAGCTTGCATTGAACCCGGATCGGCCATGTGGCCCAGTGCCCGCGCGGCCGCCTCCCTCGCCAGAGGCTGTTCGTTGTGCGCAAGGACATCCCGGATCTGCGCCAAGGTTGAAGCGGGCGCAGGATCCCAGAACTGATCCAATTCGCTGAGCAGGAGCGGCAGATTGTTCTCGTCAAGCTTTGTTGGCGGAGGGGGAAACGCGTCATTGAAGCCTTTACTCGCGGCAGCCTTTTGGTCGGGCCCGGGATAGAGCGTAGAAAGAGCCATCACCGCGAACTGCGTCGCCCGAAAGGGGGTATTGAAGCCCTGATAGACGGGGTCGCCTTCCCAGCTCCCTTCGGGCCTTTGCGCGCGTAGCATGCCTTGAACGGCACGGGCCAGATTGGTATCGGTTTCTGGACGGCGTCCCGCCAGGGCAAGCGCGAGCACGGCGTGATAGGAAATGAAATCCGCCGGCTTACCGGCCTTGTCGAACTGGTATGGCCACATGCCGTCGGGCTGCTCGTAACTGTAGAGTTGCCGGATCAGCTCATCAAGTGTCTGCTTGTATTTGTCCCGATTGACCGTCGCAAGAAAATGGATTTTCCAATTGAGATCAATCATGTTTTGAGGGGTATATGGAACCGCGAGCCGTTCTACGGAATCGCGGTGCGTGAGCCACTGTTTGTCGCCGGTCTGCTGGAAGAGCTGGTTGAAGCTGTCCCAGCTCTGGGATGCAATCTCAAAGGGACTGACATCGGGCTCACAGCCGTCCGTTTCATTCCCCGGCATCTCAGCTCGATCTTTGTAATGAATCTTGAGAAAGTTCGCGTAAGGTATTTCGAAATCGTTTATACGAGGCGCGTCGTGGGTAACGTTCGTCTCGTAGAGATGCTCAATGAGCGGCAGACGGCTGGCCACGGTACGCGCGGAGTAAATGACTCGCACCCAGCCGGCGCCGGGTTCTCCGTAAAGCGGGCGCTGGTTGTTATAAATACGATCCGTCAGAAATTCCAATGCAGGCCGCTGCGTCGGGGGATACCCGTGCGACACAGCCGTCAGATATCCGCGCGTCGTGAACTGGGTGGGATGGCAGGCGATGCATTGCTTGGTGTCACCGTGGTTCATCGTCGTACGCAAAGCAATTGCGCCGCGGCGAGGGGTGTTCGACAACCATGTATCGCCCATATTGATCAGGAAATCCATACCGGTGCGCACCGCCTGCCGCGGATCGGTGTAGGGAGGCACGGGATACCCGAACATATGTAACTGGTAGGAGGGGTGATTTGCGTGAACGCGGAGGTAGTATCTCTGTCCGGGTTCCAGAATGCGGGTTCGAAACTTATAAAGCCCGGGATAGTTTTGCGTTGCTTCGATCTGGTAAATGGATGCTCCCTTCGTGTAAGGCTCTATCTCTTTGCCGCCCTTACCCAACGCGAAGACGTCGACATCCAGGGGAACCTCGCGGTCGGTGATGTCGAGCACGAAGTAAGCAAGTTTTGGCTTGTTCTGGTGAAAGGTGAACGTGAACCACTGAAAACCTGACGCCAGCGCGCGGTAGCGGTCGTCGTTCGGACCGGGCGCATACGGCCGTTCGTCCGCACTGCCGAAGATGGTCTGGCCGAACTCGACAGGCTGGGCCGTTTGCCAGGTGCTGTTCGGCATGGCTGAAATGACACTCGAGCGCGAATTCGCCGGCAAGGAGCGCATGAGGGCGACTGTTGGCGGGATCAGACCGCCTGCAGCACCCAGCGTTGCAACGACAGGACCCGACGCTCTGGCGCGCAATGTCAAATAGAAGTCGAGATCTTCTGCGTGAAGCCGCTTTTCCGCAACAACGCCTTGGGCGTCTGAAACGGACACTCGGATCGATTCCTGCCCTTGTAACCGGGCAGGATCTTTCACGGCGATCGTAATTCCATAAAGAGATCCTGCCGCGGCCTCGCCCAGGGCAATTCGCTGCTCCGAGTGCTCTGATGGCGGCTGTTGACGGGCCGCCAGGAAGAGAGCGGCGCTACAGGCCACTCCAATCACGATACTCGAGACGAAGAAGCGCCGGCAGAAGGCGCGAAAAGTGGAACACACGTACCAGCCTCCAAGACGCAATGGGACACACTCTGACGGCATCTTATCGCAGTGCGCAGGCAGCGACGGTTATCCGGAACGTGGTTTCTATAATCGTCACTTATGCGAATCAAGGTGGTAATGTTACTGCTGGCATTTGGGATGGGGGCCGCAGCGCAGCAATACGACGTCGTCATTTCGCGTGGCCGCGTGATAGATCCGGAATCGAACCTGGACGCAACGCGGGATGTTGGCATCCGGGCCGGCAAGATTACGGCTGTTTCCGAGACGCCGCTCGTAGGGCGGTCTGTGGTGGATGCGCACGGTCTCGTGGTAACGGCCGGCTTTATCGACTTGCACCAACACGGGCAGACTCCGGAAAACTACCGCTTTAAGGCCAGGGATGGCGTGACTGCCGCCCTGGAAATGGAGGTCGGCGTCTCACCCGTGAATGCCTGGTATGCGCAGCGCGAAGGCAAGTCGCTCATAAACTTTGGGGCAACCGTGGGGCATATTCCAGTTCGCATGGCGGTGATGCACGACACCGGGACATTTTTACCCCGTGATCGTGCTGTGAATGCCATCGGAACTCCGGAGCAGATAGTGGAGATCTTGGATCTTCTCCGGCGCGGACTCGATGAAGGCGCATTGGGGATCGGTCTCGGAATCGCTTATGTCCCAGGCGCAAGCCGGGAAGAGATCTTCAGTATCTTCCAGCTCGCCGCATCGCGTAAGCTGCCAATCTACGTGCATTTGCGCAGCGCTGGACCGGTGGAGCCCGGCGGGATCGACGCACTGCAGGAGGTTCTGGCCGATGCGGCAAGCACCGGGGCGACGCTGCACGTTGTGCATATAACGAGCACCGAATTGCGTCAGACCCCACTGGCGTTGGACTTGATTCGCGGAGCTCACAATCACGGCCTCAATTTCACGACAGAAGCTTACCCCTACACGGCTGGCATGACGGATATAAGTTCCGCCATATTTTCCGAAGGCTGGCAACAGCGGAATGGCGGAATTACTTACAAAGACTTACAGTGGGCGGCAACAGGGGAGCGGCTCACAGCTGAAACGTTTGCTAAGTACCGCAAGGAGGGCGGCATGGTCGCGATCCACTGCATACCCGAAGACGTCGTAAGAGAGGCAATGGCAGACCCGGATGTAATGATTGCAAGCGATGGCATTTTGAACAACGGCAAAGGCCATCCGCGTGCTGCAGGCAGCTATGCCCGCGTATTAGGCAAGTATGTGCGCGAAGAGCACGTCGTTTCCTTGATGGATGCGCTTCGGAAGATGAGCCTCATGCCGGCGCAGCTTCTGAATATGCCGAACAAAGGCCGGTTAAAGGTGGGCACTGACGCGGACATAACGGTGTTCGATCCGGAGCGTGTGATTGACAAAGCGGCCTTCGAGCAGCCGGCCCAGTATTCGGAGGGCATTCCGTACGTGATGGTGAACGGGGTCTGGGTGGTGAAGAATGGGGAGATCCAGGCTGGCGTGTACCCGGGGCGCGGGCTGAGATATTCGCCCTAAGCCAGAACTTCTCTGCGGACAACCAGGCTTTCCAGGTAATCCATGTCGAGTTCATAGCCGAAGCCGGGCGCGTCCGAAACTTGGATCGTGCCGCGCGGGCTGACTTCGACCGGCGGGACAATGATGTCGCGCTTCCAGTAGCGTTTGCTGGCGGAAACATCGCCCGGAAGCACGAAGTTGGGGAGCGTTGAGAGCGCGATATTGTGAGCGCGTCCGATGCCCGATTCCAGCATGCCGCCGCACCAAACCGGAATACCATTCGCCTGACAGACATCGTGGACTCGCTTGGCTTCGGCAAAACCACCAACGCGCCCCAGTTTAATGTTTATGATGCGGCATGCCTTCAGGCGAATCGCCTGTTCGGCGTGATGAGCGGAGCGGATGCATTCATCCAGGCAGACGGGCGTGTCGATCTTTGACTGCAACTGCGCATGATCGATGATGTCGTCGTGAGCCAGTGGCTGCTCAATCATCATCAGGCGGAGCTCATCCAGTTTTTTCAAACGATCAAGGTCGTCCAGCGTGTACGCCGAGTTTGCGTCAGCCATTAGCTTGATATCGGGAAATCTCTGGCGCACCTGCCGAATCACCTCAACGTCCCAACCCGGCCTGATCTTCATCTTGATGCGCTGATATCCGGCTGCTAACTCCGTTTCGATCTTCTGTAGAAGCTGCGGAACGGAGTCCTGAATGCCGATCGAAACTCCACAGGAGATCTCATGACGCGCTCCGGCGCCGATTGTTTTCCAAAGCGGTTCGTCATGGAGGCGCGCCTGCAAGTCCCAGATCGCCGCCTCTGCGCCTCCTCTAGCCATGTTGTGGCCGCGGATATGTGCCGTGCGGCCATTGACCTCATCCGCGGAAGCGAATTCATGGCCAAGAATACGAGGCGCAATGTAGTCGATGAGCAGCGGCCAGATGGAGCCGGTCCACTCCTCGTTGTAGAAGGGATTTTCGCCGGCGGTCACTTCGCCCCAACCGGACATGCCGCCAGTAACGGCTTCGACCAGGATAATGTCACGCTCGTATGTACGGCCAAAACTTGTCTCAAAAAAATGGAGCAGCGGCATTCGAATGTGCCGCAAGATGATGCGTTCTACCTTGATTCCCATGTGCCTATCAGGTAGGTGCCCACTTCCCTGCCTTTCTCGAAGCCGATTACCGCCAGACCTGCCTGAAATTGGCGATCGAAGCTCTCGCCGATAGCGGTCTGAATCTGTCGCGCGCGGTGCGGATCGCATCTGCGCAATTCTCCGATCTCGACGGGCACCGGGATACTTACCGTCGAATCCGGCCTGTTAAAACTTCGCCCGTTGCAGATGGCCTCCACTCGTTCTGTGCGGATCCACCACTCGGCAATGAGCCGGTCGGTTGGCAGTCCGCCATGCAGATGGCTCGTAGTCGTGCCGTACTGATTGTGAACGTAGCGGCGAACGATAGCGCCAAGGCGCTCGATATTGAAGAAAGCGTTTTTGATTTCGAGCGGGTCGAAGGTCCACTCGATCAGATCGATCCCGCTGGCGAGCGCATACTCACGCTGCTTCAGCTTCAGTTTGCGGCCGAGGCCGGTATTTCTGTATTCGGGCAGCACACCGAGCATGTGGCTATGGAGATAATATTTGCCGCCCGATTTCAGCCCCGGGATACAAAGGCAGAACGCTACCATTCGACCGCCGTAGAATGCGCCCAGAACCTGACCGCCGATTTTGCTTGCCACCACGAAGAGTCGTAAGGGAAGCAACTCCACGTCTTCGAATCCCCATATTTCGCGTTGCAGCCGAACGGCGTCGCTGAATTCACTGAGCTTAGAGAGCTGATGTATTTCAAGCGCCGGTTCGGGGTTCGCTTTCCCCATCACCTAATCGCCTCATTGTAAAGCAGAGCGCGTTTATTGCCTTCACATGTCACTATGCGCGTGGGAGGTAGTCTAATCCCAGTCTGATGAAAGGGAACTGATGGAGGGACTTGATGCCGAATTTTGATCAATGGACTACACTGGCCGGAAGCGAGCGGAGATCGCCCCCGAACTCAAAGGCTGTGGGTCCGGTTCAGCCCGAGGAGCGCGTAAGCGTTACGGTGGTTCTGCGACGAAAGGGCTCCGACCCTGCCATTCCACAGACCGCGCATCTGACGGCGGCACAGTTCACGGAACGCTACGGCGCAGATCCGGCCGATGTTGCGCTGGTGGAGCAATTCGCGAAGAAACATCAGCTCACCGTCGTGGATAGCAGTGTCGCCAAACGAAGAGTCATCCTTTCCGGCACCGCAACCACGGTCTCAGCCGCATTCGGGGCCAGCCTGGTTTGCTATCGACATGAGATCACCGGGCGAGAATTCCGGGGACGCACGGGTCCGCTAAAGATTCCCGTGGAATTGGAGCCATTTGTAATTGCAGTACTCGGGCTGGATAACCGTCCAGCCGCGCAGGCACACTTTCGCCGAAGGAGTCGGGTACAACCCAGAGCGCCACAAGACGGCACTTTCACTCCTCCGCAAGTAGCTGCCTTGTACAATTTTCCGGCGGGCAGCACAGGGCGTGGCCAGACGATCGCGATCATCGAGCTCGGCGGCGGGTACAACACGTCTGACCTTCAGACCTACTTCGGCAGCCTCGGCGTTTCGCCACCAAAGGTGACGGCGGTCTCTGTGGATGGCGGACAGAACTCGCCGGGCGAGGACGCCGATGCCGAAGTGATGCTCGATATCGAGATAGCGGGTTCCATCGCTAATGGAGCCAGTATCGTGGTCTACTTCGCACCGAACACGGATCAAGGCTTCATCGATGCAATTAGCGATGCCGTGCACGACGCAACGAACAAGCCGTCGATCATCTCGATCAGTTGGGGCGCGCCGGAAGATAGCTGGACACCACAGTCCCAGACGGCGATGAATTCGGCGCTTCAGGATGCGGCCGCCCTGGGAGTGACGGTAACAGTAGCTTGCGGTGACAACGGATCGAGCGACGGCCAGAGCGACGGACAACTGCACACCGATTTTCCTGGTTCCAGTCCATATTCGCTGGCCTGCGGCGGAACAACGCTCGCCGGCTCCGGGAGTACGATTTCATCCGAGAGCGTGTGGAATGAGATTACGAACAACGAAGGCGCGACCGGCGGAGGGGTGAGCGCGGTGTTCCCATTGCCCTCGTATCAAAACTCGGCGGGAATTCCCACGCAGCCGCTGACAGGATTTGCCGGACGCGGCACACCGGACGTAGCCGGAAATGCGGATCCGAGTACGGGATATCAGATCCGGGTGGGCGGCCAGAACGAAATTGTGGGTGGAACCAGCGCGGTTGCCCCGCTTTGGGCGGCCCTGACGGCATTGCTGAACGAGAAACTCGGCAGCCCAGTCGGATTTTTGCAACCCAAGTTATATCCGCTGAACGAGGCGGGCTTCCACGACATTACGAGCGGCAATAACGACGACAGCGGACTGGGGTATTACAGCGCGGGCGCGGGCTGGGACGCTTGCACAGGACTGGGAAGTCCGGATGGAGCGGCGTTGCTGAACGCGCTGACGTCAAGCAGCGGCGCGGGTGCGTAGAGTCATGTCTATCGAGAAATTGCAGCAACCAGACGTCGACCGCGGACGAGGGCATCCGTCCCTACGTTGAAGTTGAGGTTGTAAATTGGGCGGCCCGGATCCTGATCAGCAGATAACGGCAACCATCGTGCTTCGCAGACGCGCCTCTGCCGCCAAACTGGGTGAGGAGCTGCTGGCGGGTACTGCGCAACGAGTGCCGCGGGAGAAAGCGGCCGAAATCGGGGCAGATCTACGGGACGTGGCTGCGGTCTGCGCGTTTGTCGACAGCAACGGCCTCAAAGTACTCGATGAGAATGCGGCGGCTCGTAACATCCGCATCGAAGGCACGATTCAGCAGATGGAACATGCATTCGGTGTGCAAATGGCCTGGTTTGAGAATGCGCAAGGTCAGCGGTACCTGGGCTATCGAGGGACCATTTCGATTCCGGAGTCGCTAAAGAGCGTGATCGTCGCGGTACTCGGCCTGGACCAGCGGCCGGTTGCGCGGCCCCGCGAATAACGCTCAATAGAGCGGAGGATCGCCGGGCGGGCGTGTCTTCCAGCGCCGGTGAATCCACATCCACTGATCGGGATGCTGCCGGATGATCTCTTCGAGTATGGAGTGAATGCGCTGTGTATCTGCGGAGTCATCTCCGGTCATTTCAATTTGAGGATAGAAACGAAGCACGTAGTGGCGCGTGGCTTCATTCCAAAGCGCAAATCCCGGAACGACAGGCGCTCCGGTATGATGGGCCAGCTTTACGAATCCTGATCCGGCGCAGGCGACCTTACCGAAGAAGTTGACGAACACACCTTCGGGGACGCTCGTGTTCTGATCGACGAGAACACCTACCGCTTCGTTCTTTTTCAAGGCCCTGATGACCGCGCGTGCAGCATCCTTCTTATAGATCAAGCGATTTCCGGAAAGAGTACGGCGATTCTCTACCAACTCGTCGATAAGTGGGTTGTCGAGAGGACGGACCATGACATTCATCGGCTCGGTCATGAGCGCGTGGGCGAAGGCGCTTAATTCCCAGTTGCCCAGGTGCGCCGTGGCAATCAAAACACCACGTCCCGAGCCCTTCGCAGCGCGATAGTTTTCAAGGCCCTCGTACGAGATCCACTCGCGAATATTCGCGGGGTTCAGACGCGGAAAGCGCGCCATCGCAACCAGCATGCGGCCGATGCTTTGGAACACGCCGTCGATGACGTGCTCGCGCTTTGCGGGATCGAACTCGGGAAAGGCGAAAGCGAGATTTATTCGAGCCACGCGGCGCAGCTTCGGCAGCGCCATATCAAGCACCCGCGTGGCGACATGCGCAGTTGCGGAGGCAACGGGAAGCGGCAGCACACGCAGGGCTCTCACCAGAGCTCCGGCCAATGCGTACTCAGCCCGGACCTGAAGCCAGTTTTTCTTTTGCGCCAATTGTGGAGTTTATTCGATCCATCCGCCGCCCAGCACAAGATCACCGTCATAGAAGACGGCGGCTTGGCCCGGCGTAATCGCGCGCTGCGGCGCATCAAACCGGACTTCGATGCGTGAATCGCTTCCGGTTGGAGTCAGAGTGGCGGCCGCTGCGGCGTGCTTATTTCTGATCTTTACCTCCGCGCGCCGAGGTTCCTGGATCGGGCCTATGGACACCCAGTTCACCTCGCGGGCCAGGAGCGACTCCCGCATCAAATCCTGGTTTCGGCCGACGATGACGCGCTGGCTCCGGGATTCGGTAGCGATGACATATAGTGGCTCGCTCGCCGCGACGCGCAACCCGCGCCGCTGGCCCACCGTGAAGTGATGCGTGCCGGAGTGTTGGCCCAAAACGCATCCGGATACATCGACGATTTCTCCTTCGGTTCCGCTTCTCTCAATCCCCTGCTCTTTAAAATAAGCATCGATAAAAGCGGCGTAGTCGCCGTTTGGAACAAAGCAGATCTCCTGGCTATCACTCTTTTCCGCAACCGGCAGGCCCAAATCCCTCGCCAGTCTGCGCACTTGCGTTTTAATCATGCCACCGAGCGGAAAGAGAGTGCGCGCCAACTGCGGCTGCGTGAGGCCGAATAAGAAATAAGTCTGGTCCTTACTCGAATCGACGCTCATGCGCATCTCGTAGCGCCCGGAGTCCGCGTTACAACGCAGCCGGGCGTAATGTCCGGTGGCGATTTGTCCCGCGCCCACGCCATCCGCCATCTCCAGAAACTGATCGAACTTGATGAAGTTGTTGCAGAGCGTGCAGGGAATCGGCGTGCGTCCCGCCAGGTAATCCTGAACAAAGGGCTTGACCACCTGCGCTTCAAAGCGCTCTTCAAAGTTAACAACGTAATACGGTATGCCGAGGACGCCCGCCACAGATCGCGCATCGTAAACATCGTCCAGCGAACAGCAGCGCCCGATTGCGCCGCCTTCGGGCGTAAGTTCGGGCAGCCGGCGTTGGTTCCAGAGCTGCATGGTGAGCCCGACCACACGATGCCCTTCGCGATGCAGAAGGCCGGCAACCACAGAGCTGTCTACACCGCCCGACATCGCTACCGCGATAGGCAGATCAGACAGGCTGCACCTCTCTTACTTTGGTTCTCTGCGCTGTTTTCCGAAGCTGGCGAACGCATGAGATCACCGCACCGGCTAGCTGATCCACTTCCTGTTCCGTGTTGTAGCGTCCAAACGAAAAACGAACGCTGGATTTTGCTTCATCGCGAGTGCGTCCCATGGCTAGCAGGACGTGCGAGGGCTCAACAGCGCCGCTGCTGCATGCCGATCCGGTAGATACAGCCATACCCTTCACGTCGAGCGCGATTAAGAGCGCCTCGCCCGAAATCCCGCGGAAAAGCAGATTGCTCGTGTTCGGCAGGCGGCTTTCCGGCGTACCATTCACCTCAATGTCATCCAGTTCGGAGAACACGCGCCTCTCAAAGCGATCTCGTAAATCAGCAAGCTGGCCACGATCGTTCGCGGAACACAGTTCAATTGCGCGGGAGAAGGCCATGGCTCCCTGTACGTTTTCTGTACCGGCGCGACGTTCGCGCTCATGGCGGCCGCCGAACTGGATGCCAGCGAGCGGCGTTCCCTTCCGAACGATCAGCGCGCCAACGCCTTTCGGCGCGTAGATCTTGTGCGCGCTGATTGCATACAGATCGGCGCCTGTCGCGGCGATGTCTACATTGCACTTGCCGAGGGCTTGCACTCCGTCCGAATGAAAGTAGATTGTTTGCCCGGCCGCGCGCAGACGACGAACGAGCGCAGCGATCCGGTCAACCGGCTGGATCACTCCCGTCTCGTTATTGGCGTGCATGACGGAAACCAGCACGGTTTCAGGCCGTATATGACGCTCGAGATCCTCGATGCTCACTGCGCCGGCTGCATTGACGCCCAGATAGGTGACTTGAACGCTGTCGCGCTCGAGCCGGCGAAACGGCTCCAATACTGCCGGGTGTTCTATCACGGTCGTAATAATGTGCTTCCGATCTCCGGGGAGGGTCCTGGTGAGACCGAAGATCGCAAGATTATTGGATTCCGTTCCGCCACTAGTAAAGACGACTTCGGCGGGCAACACGTTTAAAAATCCTGCAATCGTCCGTCGGGAATCTTCAATGTGCCGGCGCGCGAGCTGACCATCACGGTGCGTACTCGAGGGATTGCCGAACACGTCGCGCACAGCAAGCGCTATCGTATCGGCGACTTCCGGAGCTACGGGGGTGCTAGCGTTGTGATCGAAATACAGCAAAGCAATGACGCGGGAACAGGTGAAACTTGCGGAGGCGCACAGCTTCACTACAATTCTAACAGCGCATGACACCCTCGAAAGCGCCTGCCATCATTACGCTCACGACGGATTTCGGACTCTCAGATCACTATGCCGGAACGATGAAAGGTGTGCTGCTAAGCCGCTGCCCGGGGGCGCAGATTGTGGACATTTCCCATGAAATTCCGAAATTCTCGATCGCAGCGGGCGCGTACACCATCAGCCAGGCAGCGCCATACTTTCCGGCGGGAACCGTCCATGTGGTTGTGGTTGATCCCGGAGTGGGTACAGCGCGCCGGGCGATTTTGGTGGAGGCGATCGATCAGGTGTTCATCGCACCGGACAACGGAGTACTCAGCCTGACCGCCGCAAGAGATGCCGGGGCGAGGGCCCGAGAGATTACAAATCGCAGTCTTTGGTTGCCATCGCCCTCTCATACCTTTCACGGCCGCGATATCTTTGCTCCGGTAGCCGCAGCCTTGGCCAGCGGTACAGCGCAACCCGCGGAAGCAGGTCCCGTCATTGAACAGATTGAACAACTGACCGGATTCGAACCCGAGCGTACGGGCGAAAACACGTGGCGCGGAAAGATTCTAAGCGTAGATCATTTTGGCAATATCGTTACGAATTTCCCAAGTAGTGCCTTCCCGCAGATTGCGCGCGCGACGTTCCAGCTCGAATTGGGAAACCGTGAGATCCGGCACTTTCAGAACACATTTGGCTCGGCGTCCCCGGATCTCTGCTTCGCTTACTTCGGTAGCGCAGGATACGTTGAGCTGGGGATGAATCGCCGAAGCGCGGCGGCATTTTTGGGCGTCGGTCCGGAAGAAACGGTCCTGCTGCGGGTTACAATCGGTTAATTCCCTAATATTGCGGGTTTTATCGCCCCCAGCCGTAGCACCAAATGACCGTAGCCGAACCGATTACCCTCAACCGCGCGAGTGAATTCCGCGACAAATTGCAATCGAAGATTATCGTTGCAGATGGCGCGATGGGGACGATGCTATATGCCAAGGGCATCTTCATCAACCGCTGCTTCGATGAGCTCAACCTTTCGTCGCCGCAACTGGTAAGGGAGATCCATCACGAGTACGTCCGGGCCGGCGCCGAGGTTCTGGAGACGAATACGTTTGGCGGGAACCGGGTCCGGCTGGGCGCATTCGGATTCGCCGAGAAATTGCGCGCGATTAACGAAGCTGGCGTGCGTCTCGCCCGTGAAGCGGCGGGAACGCGGGCGTTCGTTGCAGGCGCCATGGGTCCGTTGGGAACGCAGATTGAACCGCTGGGGCCGACCTCTTTTGCCGAAGCACGGGCCGTGTTCCGCGAGCAGGCCGACGCTCTCGTCGCCGCGGGAGTGGATCTCCTGGTGATCGAAACGTTCTACGACTTGAACGAACTTCGCGAGGCCATTTTCGCCGCGCGCGAAGCCGCCGGAAGTGAAATGGTGATCATCGCGCAGGTGACGGTGGATGACGACGGCAGCCTTCGCGATGGGACCAGCACCGCCACCTTCACACGGAGGATGAACGAGTGGCCGGTAGACGTGATCGGCATCAACTGTTCGGCCGGGCCAAAGGTCGCGCTCGAGACCGTCGAGCAGATGATGCAATTGACGAAAAAGCCGCTCTGCGCGATGCCGAACGCCGGGCAGCCCGCGACTGTGGAGGGCCGCAACATTTATCTCTGCTCGCCCGAGTACATGGCACAATATGCGCGCCGCTTCCTTCAGGCCGGCGTTCGTGTCATCGGCGGCTGCTGCGGCACGACACCGGAACACATCAAGTTGATTGCGAGTGAGGTGCGGTCGCTGCAACCGGTTCAACGCCGGGCCACGGTTGCCGCCGTCGAAGGTGGAAAAACTGAAGTCAAACGGCTTCCGAAGCTCGCTACCTCCGAGAAATCACAACTCGGCCGGAAACTGGCCGACCGCAAATTTGTCGCTTTCGTCGAGATTCTTCCACCGCGAGGCGTGGATGCATCCAAAGAGATTGCCGGCGCCCGCTTCTGCAAAGAGAACGGCATCGACTGCATCAACGTGCCCGACGGGCCCCGCGCGAGCGCGCGCATGAGCGCTCAGATCACGTGCCAGCTTATCCAGCAGCAAGCCGGTATCGAAGCCGTTTTGCATTTTTGCTGCCGTGACCGCAACATTCTGAGCATTCAGTCGGAACTTCTCGGAGCACACGCGGCCGGCATCCGGAACCTGATCTGCATCACAGGAGATCCGCCTCGTATGGGCACCTATCCGGATGCAACCGCGGTTTTCGATGTGGATTCCATTGGCCTCACGAACATTGTCAGCAACCTGAATCAGGGTCTCGACATTGGCGGGAATCCTATGGGGTCGCAGACCTCCCTTCTGATCGGCGTTGGCGCGAACCCCGGGGCGTTGAATATGGACGAGGAACTCCGCCGCTTCGCCTGGAAGGTGGAAGCGGGCGCGGAGTATGTGGTGACGCAGCCCGTGTTTGACCTTGATTTGCTGGAGCGTTTTTTGAAGCACATCGAGCAGTACAAATTACCGGTCATCGCAGGAATCTGGCCGCTCACCAGCTACCGGAACGCCGAATTCATGGCGAACGAACTGCGTGTTCCCGTACCGGAGGGGTATATGGACCGAATGCGCAAGGCGGACAGTGCGGAAAAGGCACGAGCCGAAGGGACTGCCATCGGCCGCGAAATGGCCCAGCGCTCACGTTCCATGGTTCAAGGAGTGCAACTCAGCGCGCCTTTCGGCCGCTACGAAATGGCAATACAGGTTGCCGAAGCGCTGGGTGAACGCTAAACTGTCGGAGTGCCCGGCGCACCTGTCCGGGACCTTACACTTCCATTAAGTGGCAACCGATCTCATCGAAATTGACCCAGAGAATCCGGACGCCGGCGCAATCGACCGGGCCGTCAGCGAGATTTCCTGTGGACGCGTTGTAGGGGTGCCTACCGACGCCCTGTACGTGCTGGTAGCGGATCCTTTCAACCTTCAGGCAGTAGGGCGGGTCTTCAAGTCGAAGGGACGCGAGCCCATACGATCACTTCCGCTGGCGGTTTCAGACACGCTGATGGCTGAAGACCTGGCCAAGGAACTGAACAGCCGGTTCTATATCCTGGCGCGCCATTTCTGGCCAGGTGCCTTAACGATGATTGTTCCAGCCGCTGCCAAAGTTCCGCTCAAAGTCACCGGCAACACCGGGCGGCTGGCGATGCGTCACGCCAAATCGAACGCGCTGAACGCGATCATCGAGAAAACGGGACACGCTTTGATCGCCACCAGCGCCAACCTTTCGGGCGAGCCAACCATCTGCACCGGTATCGACCTGTTCGCGTCGATGGACAGCCGCATCGATTTGGTGTTAGATGGGGGCGCCTGCTCAGGGCTGGGCTCGACAACCATCGACATCACGGAGCCATATTGGCGGGTGATTAAGGAAGGCGCTATTTCGGAGAAAGATATTGCGGAGCGGCTCAAGGGGACATAGCGCGAAACCGCGATTTTCCGTCTAAATACATCAAGAATTAATGTATCAACAGCTATACTGATTCAGGTTAAGGGGAATTTCTATGCCGTTGTATCGGGCCGTCGCCCGTATTGTGTGTGTATCCGTTTTTGCCGCTTCATTCACGCTGTTCGGTCAGTTCGAATCGGGGACCGTCCTCGGAACGGTTCATGACCCGAGTGGGGCGAATGTCTCAAACGCCAGCGTAACTCTCGACAACACCAAAACCGGAGTCACGCTCCAGACCAAGACGGATTCCAATGGAGATTACGAGTTCGTCAACGCCCGGCTGGGCACGTATCGTGTCAGCGTGGCAGCGCCCGGTTTTCAGACCGCGACGACAGACAGTTTCGACCTGGCGGTAAACGCCCGGCAGCGGGTCGATTTGACTCTACAGGTGGGCCAGACATCTGAAAGCGTCACCGTGAGCGGTGCAGCTGCGCTATTGGAGACCGAGAACAGTACGCGCGGCCAGGTGATCGGCCCCAAGCAAATTGTCGATCTCCCGCTCAATGGCAGATCGTACGCAGATCTGACACTGCTGGTGCCCGGCGTGGCGAAATCTCCGCTCGAAAACCAGACCGATAACAGCAGGGACGCCTCTTTTAACGTGAACGGACAGCGCAGCGAGCTGAACAATTTCCTGTTGGACGGCATCGATAACAATGCTTACGGGACTAGTAATCAAGGTTTTTCCAATCAGGTAATCCAGCCCAATCCCGATGCATTGGCCGAGTTCAAGGTAGAAACCAACAATTACAGCGCCGAATATGGCCGCGCGACCGGTGCGGTCATCAACGCGACTATCCGGAGCGGGACCAACCAATTGCACGGCGAGCTCTGGGAATTTCTGCGCAATACGGACTTGAACGCTACGGGCTTCTTCAAACCAGTTAACGGAGTGAAACCGGCTTTCAACCAGAATCAGTTCGGCGCGGCAGCAGGCGGCCCGATCGTCAAGAACAAAATTTTTCTCTTCGGAGACTACGAGGGCTTCCGTCGCGTGTTTCATCCGATCCAATTCGCTACCGTGCCGACCGTGGCGATGAAGCAGGGCAATCTAGGGATTCCTGTCCGCAACCCCATCACCGGCATCCTTTATCCGAATGGGGTTCCGCAATCCGCGATCATTCCATTTACGCAGACCGTGCTTTCCGAGCTGCCAGACCCGAATCTCCCCGGCAATTCCAACAACTTCGAATCTGCGCCTGCCGATACCATCAGCAGCGATAAAGGAGACATTCGCTACGACGAATATTTCGGGCAGAAAGTAGCGGCTTTTGTCCGCTACAGCCAGAATGACGAGCGTATTTTCAGCCCTCCTGCCATTCCCGGACCCGCCGGAGGAAATGCGAACGGAAACGTCTATATACGCAACAAGCAACTGGTTCCGGGCGTGACCTGGACCATGAGTCCCGTTTCGGTGCTCGAAATTCGCGCGGGACTGGACTATACAGAAGGGGGAAAAACTCCCATTGGGCTTGGCACATCGAACAGCCAGTACAACATCCCGAACCTGCCGGCAAACCCTGCTTTTGCCGGCGGCCTATATTCGCTGAATCTAGGCGGTGGGCTTTCGCAGATCGGGCGTCAGAGCAGCAATCCGCAGTATCAATATCCGCTAGTCGCCGACCCGAAAGTGAACTATTCGAGAATCTTCGGCCGTCACAGCCTCAAATTCGGCTTCGAATACCAGTTGATCGATACACAAGTTCAAGATTTTCATCCGAAGTACGGCGTCGACAACTACACCGGCTATTTCAGCAACCCGCTTTATCCTACGTCGTCGGGGTTGAGTTCCACCCAGCAGCAGATCTACAGCCTTGCAGATTTGATGTTCGGCGCGCGTAGTCACTACGAGCTGAATAACTACTCGGTGGCCCACTTACGTCAGCGGATGTACTTCGGCTATGTGCAAGATGATTTCAAGGTGACCAATCGCCTGACGCTGAACCTGGGCCTTCGCTATGAGTTTGCCACTCCGCAGTGGGACCGCGATAACAAGCTGGCAAATTTCGATCCGCTCACAGGGAGCATGATCAATGCCACGAGCGGCAGCCTGTACGACCGGGCGCTGGTACACCCCAATTACAACAATTGGGGGCCGCGCGCGGGGTTCGCATATAAGGCTGCGCCCAAAACAGTCATTCGTGGCGCTTACGGCATCAGCTATGTTCAATTCAACCGGCTGGGCGGCGAGAATCTGCTCGTGTACAACGGCCCGAACATCGTCGACGCAATCATCGATCAGGTACCGGGCCAAGGCACGGGAACGTGCACTGCTGTGAACGACGCACCGGGGTCGTGTTTTCGCCCGACGTATCTTGGTTTCCCGCCCGATTTTACAAGCCCTGCCGCCTTCAAAACCTCAACCACGCAAGTTCGCTACATACCGGCGAACAACCGCACCGGATATGTACAGAGCTGGCACTTTACTGTGCAACAGGAGTTGGGTCACGATTTGCTGCTGGATTTGGCGTACGTAGGGAACCACAGCGTAGGGCTGATGATTTTGACGGACGCTAATGAGGCCCTGCCCAATCAGCTAGGACAGAACCTGTCGGTGAATGCGCGCCGTCCTGTTCGGAACTTCACAACGATTGAGGAAGCGTTCGCCGGCGGATTCGGCAGTTACAACGCGCTGCAGGCAAAGCTGGAAAAGCGCTATTCGAGAGGTCTCTATTTCATCAATTCATTTACCTGGTCGAAGGCCATCGATAATGCGCCAGGGCACCTGGAAAATTACAACGGCGATAACTCCCGGATTAACATGTACGATCCGAAATCCGAGAGGGGCATCTCCAGCTACGATCAGCCGTTCAACAATACCACTTCGATTCTCTACGATCTTCCGTTTGGCCGCGGGCGCCATTTCAATATTCAAAATCGGGCTCTGGACCTGATCGCCGGAGGCTGGTCGATCGATGTCATCAACACCGCAACATCGGGCTTGCCGATCAATATCACTTACAGTCCGACTACGCAAGCGCAGGCCAGCCCGTTGCTCACGCCACGGCCAAACCTCACCGGTGCTGGGCTGTATCTAAGCGGAGGAAATCCGACGCACTATTTGAATCCCGCTGCTTTCAGCATTCCGAATTACACGCAGCCCTTTGGCGCCGCCGGCCGGAACATCGCCAGAGGACCTGTTTTCGAGGAGCTGGATTTCGGTCTGCACAAGAACTTCGGCTTGTGGTCCGAATCGAGCCGCCTGGAATTTCGCGCCGAGGCTTTTAACCTTCTAAACAACACGAACTTCAACGTAAACTCCGGATTTGGCACTACGTTCGGAAGCAGCTCCTATGGAATATTCACGCAGACGTTCCCGGCCCGTCAAATCCAAATGGCGCTGAAGCTTGTGTTCTAACTCAAATCACAAACTCGTCCAAGGCTCCCTGAGCAATCGCTTCTGCCGTTTTTTGAATGTCATACGATAAGGGTCGGTCCGCTGTCATTCGCGGAACAATGCTGCGCAGAATAGATCGCGCCCTCTCAATCGGGTGTGACGACCGGAGCGGGGCGCGGTAATCGAGTCCTTCGGCGGCCGCCAGCAATTCAATCGCTATCGCCTGTTCCGCGTTCCATACAATCTGCCTCAGCTTCAACGCTGCAGCCATGCCCATTGACACGTGATCTTCCTTATCGCCGGAAGTCGGCACGTTATCGACGCTCGCCGGATGCGCCAGTACCTTGGCCTCGCTCAGCAGCGACACCGCGCAGATCTGCGCCAGCATGTATCCGGACGACAGGCCGGGATGAGAGCTCAGGAACGGCGGCAGGCCCTCATTCACATCCGGGTTTACCAGGCGGTCGATTCGCCGCTCTCCGATGCTGATTAAATCGGTAATCGCGATCGCCGCGTAATCGAAAACCATTCCCAGCGGCGCGCCGTGAAAGTTACCACCGCTGATTACATCTCCGCTGTCCGCAAAGACCAGCGGATTATCGGTTGCAGAACCGCTCTCGATCTCAACCACGCTCATGGCATGATCGATCGCGTCCCGGATCGCTCCGTGTACCTGGGGCATGCACCGCAAACTATAAGCATCCTGCACGCGCGGATCGTTCACCAAATGCGATCGCCGGATCTCGCTGTCTTCAAGAAGGCTTCGCAGATGCGCCGCAGCGGCCATTTGCCCCGGATGCGGCCGAACCTCCTGAATCCGCGCATCGAACGCGCTCGGCGTCCCGCGCAATGCCTCTAGCGTCATCGCCCCGGCCAGATCGGCCAGTGCCGCCAACCTCCGCGCCCGATACAGGGCTAAGCCGCCTACCGCCCCCATTGCTTGCGTTCCGTTGAGGAGAGCCAACCCTTCTTTCGCCGCCAGCCGTACCGGTTTCAATCCGGCTGCGCGCAGGGCTTCGCCGCCCGGTAATCGCTCGCCTCGATAGAAAGACTCGCCTTCGCCAATCATCGACAGCGCTAAGTGTGCCAGCGGAGCCAAATCACCGCTCGCGCCCACCGACCCTTTCTCCGGAATGACGGGATGGATCCGGTGCTGCAGCATCCCGAGCAGCCCTTCGACGATCTCGATCCGGCAGCCGCTGTTTCCGCGCGCGAGCACATTGGCGCGCAGCAGCATCAGCGCCCGTGTCTCCGGCTCGGACAGCGGCGGTCCCACTCCGCACGAATGGCTGCGAACGAGGTTTAGCTGAAGCTGCTCCAGTTCAGACGGCGAAATGTGGACATCGGACAGCTTGCCGAACCCGGTGTTGACTCCGTACACGATTCGGCCTTCCCGGATTACGCGCTCAATCACCTCGCGCGAGGCTTGCATAGGCTCTCGTGCGGCTCTCGAAAGCACGGGTTCAAGGCTTCCGTTCGCAACCGTCGCTATCTGCTCGAGGGTGAGCCGCTGTCCGTCAAGCTCGACTTGTTGCATAGCCCGAATACTCAAACAGAGCCGCGACCGGGGTGCCCCCGAGCCGAGCGGTTAGAACAAGTGCCCCAGTTTCTCTCTTTTCGTCCGCAGATACTCCGCGGTGGTCTCGAGGGGTGGCACGATGATCGGTGCTCGCTCCACAACGCGGATGCCCGCCTTTTCGAGCGCCGCCACTTTTTCCGGGTTATTCGAGAGAAGCCGCACTTGCGTCACGTCGAAATATCGAAGAATGGCGGCCGGCAAAGCATAATCGCGCAGATCGGCCTTGAAACCGAGCTCCTCGTTAGCCTCTACCGTATCCAATCCCTTATCTTGAAGTTCGTACGCCCGCAGCTTGTTTAGTAATCCGATGCCACGCCCTTCCTGATGCTCGTAGATGAGCAAGCCGCGACTTTCGGCCACTATCTGGTCAAGCGCCAGCTCCAGTTGCGCACGACAATCACAGCGCAGGCTGTGAAACACGTCGCCCGTCAGACACTGGGAATGAATTCGCACCAAGGGCGCCCCTAACACAGGCGACAGATCGCCGAGCCTCAGCACCACCGCCTCTTCGGTTTCCGCTTCCCTCATTCCTTCGAAACCGTAAATCCGGAACTGTCCGAACCGGCTGGGGAAGTCGGCTTCAGCAACCTTGTTCAACTTAAGGTCTGGCAAGACCTTATTATAGAAGCCGAAGCCGCGTTTCTTAATTGCATGCTTACTCAACAGCAGCTTGCGGCGCTCCTGATTAAGGTAGCCGTCTCTGCCTCCATTGCCAGCATTCTGATGCGGTTCGCACGCATCCAAAGGATTCTGCTGCGCGACGAGCGTACTGTCGCAGACCGTCTGCAGCTCGCCTTCATTTTTTCGGTGCTGTTCGGAGCCAGCTCCGCGGTGCGTATGCTCGCAAGCCAGTATGCCGCCATCGACCTGGCCATGGAAGGAGCGATTATTGCCGGCATGCTGGGCGGCTATGTCAGCGGCCTCGTAACCGGCCTCTGCGTGTCCTTGCCCGGCATGTTCGCCGGAAAGCTCATGTCCATGCCGCTCTTTGCAGCCGCCGGTATTATTGGCGCCCTCATGCACGACCTTGCCCCGCGCCGCGAGGACATCTGGTACTTCTCGCCCTTCGTCGATCTGAACCTGTATCGCCTCTTTCGCCAGTTCCTCCGCCTGCACCGGAAACCGATTCAGCGGCGCGTCCTGGAACTAGCGGCATTCAACGTGATGTGCAATGCGCTGGTCATCATGGCTGAGCTGTTCCGCTGGGGCATTCAATGGCTCCGTTTTACCCGGCATGGCGCTTTTTTCTTATTTGACACAGGACCCCTGAACTCGTGGGTCTTCGCCGCTTCCGCCGCGACCACGCTGTTTGCTGTTTCGCTACCGCTCCGCATCTGGAACAGCTACCGGGCCGAACGTCAGCTCGAAGCGCAACGCTCGCGCCTGGTTGAAGCGCGCCTCACCGCGCTGACCAACCAGATCAATCCCCACTTTCTGTTCAATACGCTGAATTCCGTTTCGACTCTCATCCGCCTCGATCCGGATCGAGCCCGGGGGATGATTTACAAGCTATCCAATATCCTGCGGCGGCTGCTTCGCAAGACGGAAAACTTTTCTCCGCTTCGCGAAGAAATCTCCTTCATCGACGACTACCTGGCAATCGAAATGGTTCGCTTCGGCAGCAAGCTGCGCTTCTTCAAGCAGGTTGATGAGAACACACTGGATCGGCTTGTACCCAGTATGATCCTGCAGCCTATCTTCGAGAACTCGATTAAGCACGGCCTCTCGCAGAAAGTAGAAGGGGGCACGATTCGCCTTCGCACCTGGCTGGACGGCACGAGATTGAACATTGTTGTCGAAGACGACGGGCTCGGAATACCGGAATCGAAGCTTGCAGCGCTTTTTGAATCGGGGATCGGCGTCAACAATGTGAACGAACGTCTGCGCGTTCTCTTCGGAACCGGTTACCGGCTGGTGGTCGACAGCACACCGGGGCAAGGAACGCGGACGCTGATTGAAATCCCCGAGCTCGAAGAGCACTACGCCGATGTTGCTTCCATTCCTGCCAGAACACCTCTCATGTAAGCGAAGCTCTTCTGCATACCCGGCAGCGGATTATTCTCGTCAGCTTCGTATTCGAGATTTACGCACCCTTCGTAGTTCATTTTGACGAGCTGCATAAAGATCTGCGGAATGGGTAGCTTCCCCTCGCCGACCGGCACCTGGCTGTCTTTGGTTTTCGGGTCTTCCAAATCCTTGGCGTGCATGTCGAGCAATCTCGGTCCGGCTTCGGCGATCGACTCGACAATATCCGCGCCAGTGCGCGCCGTATGCCCGATATCCATGCACAAACCGCAGCGCGGATCCATATCCTTTACGACCTTCAGCACACTTTGCGGTGTCGGAAAATGTTTGTCTTCGGGGCCGTGATTGTGAACGGCGATCTTGATATCAAACTCGCGGACAAACTTCTCCAGCTTGGGAAGCGTCTGTTGCGTCGGCGCGCAAACGATCAGTGGAAATCCTGCGCGACGAGCGTATTCGAATTTTCTTCGTATGTCCGCCTCGTCGTCCTTCTGAAAGGAAACATTGCCGCAGCCAACCAGGATAATGCCGGCATCCGCGAATTCTTTCTTTGCCGCATCGATCTGCTGCGGAGTGCTATTCAGCGGCAGATGAAACTCTTTGATGTTCAGGTACGGCGTACCGAGCTCCTTTGTCATCCGGATGGCTTCGGCCCGCGAAAACTTACGAAACGAATAGGACGCCACGCCTAGTTTGAAATTCGCTCCGCGAATGTGATACTGCTGCCCGGGCGCAATTCGTGAAGCTACGGCGCCCAGCGCGATCGATTGAATGAAACCTCGCCGATTCATCAAATGGCCTCCAGTTCTTCTTCTAGCAGTTGCTTCTGATACAACTCAGCATAGTACCCGCCCAGTCGCTGAAGCTCCTGGTGCGTCCCGGTCTCGACAATCGACCCATGGCTCAGAACGACAATCCGGTCCGCATTTTGAACCGTCGAGACGCGGTGCGAGATCAGAATTGTAGTCCGGTCGCGCATGACGCTACTCAGTCCGTTGAGGATCTTTTCCTCCGTTACTGTATCGACGCTTGAAAGGGCATCATCCAGAATCAGCACGCGCGGGTTCCGAAGAATGGCTCTCGCGATTGCAGCTCGCTGCTTCTGGCCGCCTGACAGCGTCAATCCCCGTTCTCCAATCACGGTTTCGAGTCCATTCGGAAACGTATCGATATCGCTCGCCAGCCCGGCAATCTCCGCCGCCCGCCGGATCTCGTCTCTGGTTGCTGCGGGCGCCCCCCACGCGATGTTCTCGGCTAGAGTCGCGCTAAAGAGAAAGGTCTCCTGTGGGACGAACCCGATTTGACGCCGTAGATCTTCGGGATCGAAGCGCGTGACATCCACACCTCCGAAAGTAACGCTTCCGGATGTCGGATCGAACAGACGCGGGATGAGGTTAACCAGTGTGGTTTTCCCGCTGCCGGTATGTCCTACGATTGCGACTGTTTCACCGGCTACAATGTTCAGGCTGATCCCGTTCAGCGCCGGCCTGCCTCCAAAGGTCACATGCACATTGTCGAAACAGATCTGCGCCTCGTAATCGCCTACAGCCGGAACATTCCCCGCAGGCATATAGATGGTAGGCCGTTCCCGAAGCAGTTCGTTAATCCGGTTCAGGGATGCTGTGCCACGCTGCATCAGGTTTATGACCCAGCCGAAAGCAATCAGCGGCCAGACCAGCATCCCCATGTACACGTTGAACATGACAAAGCTGCCGATGCTGATGCGTCCATCGAGCAATTGCCTGCCTCCGGCCCATAGCACGATCAGAAAGGTCATCCCTATCAAGGCCTGCAGCAACGGCTGGAACATTCCCTGAATTTTTGCCAGACCGATGTTCTCGCGCACGTAGCCTCTATTTAGCACCTCGAATTGATCAATCTCCGCCTGCTCCTGGGCATAGGCGCGAATCACGCGGACTCCTGACAGATTCTCCTGAACCTTGCTGCTGATATCAGAGAAAATTCTTTGAATGTGCTCGAATCGCACATGAATCCGCCGGCCGAAAAAAATCACGGCCAGCGAGACAAAAGGAGCGGGTATGAACGCCATCAGCGTCAGCCGGGCGTTCGTCTGGATCATCACTCCGATCGACAGGATGAGCATCAGCACCGTCTCGCTGATATACATGACGCCCGGTCCCATCATCATTCGCACGGCATTCAAGTCATTCGTGCTTCG
>DATBHS010000092.1:0-10702 GCA_036557345.1 Bryobacteraceae bacterium | reverse complement strand
CGGCGGCCGTAAGCACCCGGCGGGCCTGCCAGTTATTGATGAGCGGAATCTGGAGGTCATGGAAATGAACGCCCAGTAGGTCCGGACGCAGTTTCTCCTGCGCGGGACGCATGAGAGGACAGTGGAACGGTGCGCTGACGGGTAGGAGGATCGCTCGCCTGGCTCCCGCCGCTCGAGCCAGTTCCATGGCGCGCTCCACAGCTCTTGCGTGACCTGCAATGACGATCTGATCAGGAGAGTTGAGATTCGCCGCAGTCACCACTTCCCCCTGCGCGGCATCGTGTAGAATCCCCTCCAACCGGCCCTCGGGCAACTTGAGAAGCGCCGCCATTGCGCCTACTCCCTGAGGGACGGCTTCCTGCATATACTGGCCCCGCTTGCGCACCAGGCGGATCGCATCCCGGAACTCGAGCCCGCCGGCAGCGACAAGGGCCGAGTACTCGCCGAGACTGTGTCCCGCAACCAGATCGGGCCTGAACCCCTGAGCTCCCAGCACACGATACGCCGCAATAGAGACTGCCAACAGAGCCGGCTGTGTATTCTCGGTTTTCTTGAGATCTTCGTCTGCGCCCTCAAAGCAGAGATTAGAAAGCGGAAACCCAAGCGCCTCGTCGGCTTCTTCGAAGACGCGCCTCGCCTCGGCGTATTGGCACGCCAGAGACCTGCCCATGCCGGGATGCTGCGATCCCTGTCCCGGAAACAAGAAGGCTGTATCTGATTTAGACAAACGTGAATTTCGCCCCCGGCCCCAACAGGCACGGCTCCTCCCATATTATTAGGTCGCGTCCGCAGAGCCCGTCTAAGCAGAACCAGCTCGGTGTTTCGGTAGGCTAAGAGGCAACGGGTAAGTCAAGAGTGCTTGTTGTCATGAAGGCCCATGCGGGACCCGCGGAGATCCACCGGGTTTGTGAGCGGATTGAAGCTCTCGGTTTCAAGCCGCATATCATTCCGGGCGAGCAACGCACAGCCATTGGAGTTACAGGAAACAGCGGGCCCATCGATCCGGCGGAATTCGAAGACCTCCCGGGCGTAGCCGAAGCCATCCGTGTCTCGAAAGCCTACAAGCTCGTGAGCCGCGAAACCAAGCCAGAGAACACGATTGTGCGTGTCAACGGCGTGCCAGTGGGAGGCGAGCAAATTGTTTTATGCGGCGGGCCGTGCTCGGTGGAAACGCGAGAGCAGATCCTGGAATCGGCGCGTGCGGTGAAAGGGGGAGGAGGGCAGTTGCTCCGGGGAGGAGCCTATAAACCACGCACTTCGCCGTACAGTTTTCAAGGGCTTGGCGAGGAGGGATTACGTTATCTCGCAGAGGCTCGTGAAGAGACCGGGCTGGGGATTGTTACCGAAGCCATCGACGTCGAAACCTTCGACCTCGTAGAGCGGTATGCCGACTGCGTACAAATCGGTGCGCGCAACATGCAGAATTTTTCGCTCCTGCGCCGCGCGGGACGCTCGCGCCGGCCAGTTCTGCTGAAGCGGGGCATGTCATCCACTCTCGAAGAATTCCTCATGGCGGCGGAATACATTCTGGCGGATGGCAATTATAACGTGATTCTGTGCGAACGCGGCGTCCGCACGTTTGCCGATCACACACGGAACACGCTGGACTTGAGCGTCGTTCCGGCCGTCCAAAGCCTGAGCCATCTGCCCATCATTGTCGATCCCAGCCATGGAACCGGAAAGCGCGACAAAGTGCTTCCCATGTCGCTCGCAGCGATAGCCGCCGGAGCATCGGGACTGATCGTCGAAGTACATCCCGCGCCGGAAAGAGCCTTATCGGACGGCTATCAGTCATTGAACCCCGCGCAATTCGCCGAATTAGCAGCAGAATGCCAGGCGATTTCCGCATTGTTACGGTCGCGGCGCAAGGTGACGCCCGTAGTTGATTAGAGACCGCGAGATACACTAACCTTTGGCCTCGGGTGCTTGGTTGATGGCTCGCAGCGCCGCATCCATGTATGAAAATCCACGAGTATCAGGCGAAGGCGATTCTCGCCAAGTATGACGTCCCCGTCCCACGAGGCGAGGTCGTGTACACCGTCGAGGAAGCCGAGGCAGCGGCCAAGAAACTGGGCGGCAACGTCGTTGTTAAGGCACAGATCCATGCCGGCGGACGCGGCAAAGGCGGTGGCGTCAAAGTCGCGAAAAATTCCGGCGAGGCCGCCGAGATCGCGAAGAAGATGATCGGCATGACACTTGTGACGCATCAGACCGGCCCGGAAGGCCGCATCGTGCAGCGATTGTTGATCGAGGAAACATTGCCGATCGATCGCGAGCTGTATCTCGGACTGGTTCTGGATCGCGAGCGAGGCGAGACCGTCTTCATGGCCTCGAAAGCGGGAGGCGTTGAGATCGAGGAGGTTGCCGCAAAGACACCGGAGCTGATCTTGCGAGAGCAACTGATGACAGGGCAGTCGTTGCAGCCATTCCAGGCGCGGAAGCTGGCCTTCGGCATTGATATTCCAGCGCCGAGCGCCAATGCGGCGGCGGCCGCGATGATTGCGTTATCCAAGGCATACGAGGCTATTGACGGATCGCTTGCTGAGATCAATCCGTTCATTCTCACGAAAGACGGCAAGGTGTACGCTCTCGACGCAAAAATCAATCTCGACGACAACGCGCTATACCGCCATAAAGACCTTCTCGAACTGCGCGATCTGCACGAAGAGGATCCGTTGGAAGTGGAGGCCTCACGCTTCGGGCTGAACTATATCAAGTTGGAAGGCAACATCGCCTGCATGGTAAACGGAGCGGGACTGGCGATGGCGACCATGGACATCATCAAGTACGCAGGCGGCCGGCCGGCCAATTTCCTTGACGTCGGAGGAGGCGCCAGCGCCGAGCAGGTGAAGAATGCCTTTCGCATTCTGCTCTCCGATCCGAGTGTCAAGGCTGTTTTGATCAACATTTTTGGCGGCATCCTGCGCTGCGACACGCTGGCCAACGGTGTCGTTTCGGCGGCCCGTGAGCTGGAGATCCACATTCCGGTCGTGGTTCGGATGGAAGGGACAAACGTCGAACTCGGCCAGAAGATCCTGACCGAATCGGGCTTCAATTTCACGGTGGCGGCCGGAATGAAAGACGCGGCGGAAAAAGTAGTGAGGCTGGCGCAATGAGCGTACTGATCGACGAGACTACACGAGTTCTTTTTCAAGGCTTCACAGGACGCGAGGGCACGTTCCATGCCAGCCAGGCGATCGCTTACGGCACAACGGTCGTGGGCGGGACAACGCCCGGTAAAGGTGGACAGCGGCACCTGGATCGCCCTGTCTTCAACACCGTGGAGGAAGCGGTACGTGCCACCGGCGCAACTGCCTCAGTGATATTTGTTCCACCACCGTTCGCCGCCGACGCAATCATGGAGGCCGCGGATGCGGGGCTTCCGCTGGTCGTGTGCATCACGGAAGGCATTCCAGCAAACGATATGGTGCGCGTCTGGGCTTATTTGAAAACCAAGCCGGCGACACGGCTGGTAGGCCCCAATTGTCCGGGAGTGATTACGCCCGGCAAGTGCAAGATTGGCATCATGCCGGGTCACATTCACTTACCCGGCAATGTGGGCATCGTGTCACGGTCAGGCACGTTGACGTATGAGGCGGTTGGACAGCTTACGAAGCTGGGGATCGGACAATCCACTTGCATTGGAATTGGTGGAGATCCGATCATCGGCACGAGCTTTACGGATGCCATCAAGTTATTCAACGAGGATCCCGACACGCACGCGATCGTCATGATTGGTGAAATTGGCGGCACAGCGGAAGAAACGGCGGCGCGCTACGTTAAGGCGTACGTACGAAAACCGGTGGTGGGCTTTATCGCCGGACAGACCGCGCCTCCGGGCCGGCGCATGGGCCACGCGGGCGCGATTATTTCCGGTGGCTCGGGGCGAGCAGAGGACAAGCTCGCGGCCATGGCCGATGCCGGTATTATCGTCTGCCCTTCCCCGGCGTTAATGGGCGAAAAGATGCAGCAGGCCCTGGGCGTCGCATCGCGCTAACAGACAACATTTCACAACATTTCAAAAGAAGGAACCTGAATGGCTTTAGAGCGTACCCTTGGCATCATTAAGCCGGACGCCGTGGCGAAAGGCCACGTGGGCGAGATTTTGACGATTGTTGAACTGAACGGTTTTCGCATTCTGGGAATGAAGCTGCATCGCATCAGCCGGAATGAGGCGGAGGCCTTTTATGCTGTCCACGCGGCGCGTCCGTTTTTTCCGGGCTTGGTGAAATTCATGAATGAGGGCCCGGTCGTACTGCTCGCGCTGGAACGGGAGAATGCGGTTGCGAAATGGCGGGAAGTGATGGGCGCGACGAACCCGGCAAATGCCGCCGAAGGGACCATTCGCAGGCGCTTCGCAGAGAACATCGAGCGTAATTGCGTACATGGATCGGACGCCGCTGAAACCGCGGCGGTGGAGATCCCGTTCTTCTTCAGTACGGCGGAGCTGCTCTAAGATCCGGCGCAGGGCGCCGCCATCGCCCCATTCACGCAGGATCCAGGCGACCCTGGGCATACAATTCATATCAGGACAACCGGATGCTCCTTCAATTCCCGATCACGAATAATTCTGAAGTTGATCTGAAGACCACCTACGACGCGGTGGTTGTCGGCTCCGGCGCCGCGGGTGGCATGGCTGCGCATGTGCTTACTTCTCATGGGCTTAAGGTGCTGCTGCTCGAAGCCGGCAAGTACCAGGACACCAGTAAGGTCCTGCACTCCATGGAGTGGCCGTACGATCATCCCCGCCGCGGCAAGATGCCGCCGGATTATCACGCGTTGAGCGCTCGAGAGTACACTTTCCGTCAATCGCCCTACGCCCAGAATTCACCGTATGCAAAGGTCACTTCTTATGTCGAGCAGTGGGGCGGATCGGATTACAGCAAGACGCTCGTAGTCGATGAAAAGCAGAATCCTTATACGGGCACGCGGTACGCCTGGGTCCGCTCGCGCGTAGTGGGCGGTAAGACGAATATCTGGGGGCGGCTTGCCCTGCGCCTATCCGATTTTGATTTCAGGGCAAAAGATCACGACGGATACGGCGAGAACTGGCCTATTTCGTATGCCGACATCGCCCCTTATTACGACAAGGTGGATCTGTATCTTGGGGTCTCCGGTTTTCCCGAAAATCTTCCGCAGTTGCCGGACGGGAAATTCATGCGGCCATTGAAGTTGAACTATGCCTCGTTGAAACTACGCGAAACGCTCAAAGGCATGAACCGGTGTCTCACGCCGTATCGCGCCGGCGTTGCGACTGACCAGCTCAAGCATAACAAATATCGCGCCCATTGCTACGGACGAGGAGCCTGCAACCGGCACGTCGGTGGTTGCGATATCCACGCCGCGTTCGATTCAACCACCGGCCTTATCCGACCAGCCCTCGATACAGGCCATCTCACGCTTCGCCCGAATTCCACGGTATACGAAGTAACCGTGGACAAGAATACTGGAAAAGCAACCGGGGTTTCATTTCTTGATAGCGAAACGAAAAAGAGCTACCAGGTGAAGGCGAGGGCTGTCCTTCTGGCCGCTTCCACGTTGGAATCCGCGCGGCTGATGCTGTTATCGAAATCCACGCTGTATCCCAACGGCATCGGCAACTCGAGCGGCCACGTCGGGCATAATTTCTGCGAGCATGTCATGGGACCATCGATCGCGGGATTCATGCCGGATCTAGTCGGCAAACCGCGCACGCTCGATGATGGCCGGCCGGGTGGCTTCTACGTCCCTCGCTTTCGCAATTTGACCTCACGACAAGGAGACTTCGTCCGCGGATATGGTTTCGAAGGCGGCGCAGGCTGCGGCATGACGCCTGGCACTGCTTACACCACCCCGGGTTTCGGAGAAGAATACAAGAAGAAGGTCCGCGAATACGCCGGCGCCACCATTGAAATGGGGGGATTCGGTGAAGTGCTTGCCCGCTATGAAAACCAGGTTGAGATCGATCCGAACGTGAAGGATGCCTGGGGCATTCCTGTCCTTCGCTTTAACTATCGCTTCGCCGAAAACGAAAGGAAAATGTCCGAGGACATGGCCAAGACCGCGCGCGAGATGTTTGAGGCTGCGAAGTTCGAGATTACCTCGGTCTCCGACAAAGCGCTCCCGGAAGGCTGGTCAATTCATGAGCTAGGCACCTCCCGTATGGGCAATGACCCGAAGAATTCCGTCGTCAATCAGTTCCAGCAATGCCACGACGTCAAGAACCTGCTGGTTGTCGACGGCAGCACGCACGTAAATGCCTCGTGCCAGAACCCGACCTGGACGATCATGGCACTCTGCTGGCGCTCATGCGATCACCTGGCCGATCAGCTCAAGAAGGGAGAGATCTGATGGGTCCGAATTTAAACCGCCGCGATCTCATCAAACTTCTCACTACAGCGACATTTGCCTCCACACTGCAACTTCCGGCGGCCGAACCGGGAGCGCCGCTTTTCTTTTCGAAAGATGAATTCGCCATTCTCGATACGCTGACGGATTTGATTATTCCCACCGATGACCATTCACCCGGGGCCCGTGCCGCCGGCGTAGCGCCTTACATCGACAAGTCTGTCGCAGAAGCATTTCTTTCCGAAGACAAGGAGTCATGGCGGAAAGGACTCGCGGCGATTGATAAACTCTCGGACACCATACACGGGCAGCCCTTCCTCAAAGCAACCCGTGACCAGCAGACCGCGCTCCTCAAAAAGATTTCTGGCAACGAGGAGCATCCCCAAACCGAGCCCGAAAAGTTCTTCGGCCAGCTAAAGCAAACCACGGCGTCTGCCTATTACACATCCTCAATCGGCATTCATCAGGAGATGAACTACAAAGGTAACGTGTTGCTCGAGCAGTTCGTGGGCTATGATGCCAATGCCGCTGAGAGTGGCATGCCGCCCTGGTCGCCCGATAAATAACAGTTTTGCTGAATCGGAAATACGCCGTAGCGATTTGCGGTGTTTTGGCCGCAGTCCTTCTGTTCAGCACAGCAGCCATAAAAGCTCCCAAGCTAATTCCCCTTCTCGCAGGGCTTGCGGTATTACTCGCCTACGTTGCTGCGCGATACCTCAAGCGGACAGGCCGCGATCAAAAAGTCAAGTTGCTGCTGTTCCCGCTGCTGCGGAGATTCATATCCTCGGAAACACAACGAGTATTCGGAAGACTTGACGGTTGTGTTGAAGGTGAACTGTACGGCTGGGCTCTGAACGCGGGCGAGCTGTCTATCGCGCCCAAACTAACCATACACATGAATAATCGCCGCGTCGCTGACGTTCTTCCGGTCCAGTACCGGCCAGACGTTGGAAAACATTGTTTCTATTTCGACCTGAGCGGGACTGGTCCTCCTGATCAACTGGTTCGTGTTGACGCGCAATTCGCCGGCGGACGTCCCCTCCCCAATTCTCCCTTACGTGTAGAAATTCCTGCTCGCTCTACCGCGCGCCCTTTGGAAACGGTTCTGTTCATGCACATCGCCAAGACGGCCGGGACAGCCTTTCGCGAGGCGATAGCGGAGAATTACAGGCAATCGGAGATCGCGTATCTATATCCCGATCCTCCGGGCCTTCTCACTTACAAGCTGGACCTACTGCCGCTTGAGCAACGCAGGGCATTTCGTCTCGTAATTGGTCATTTCCAATACGGTATGCATGACCTCTTTCCACAGGAATGCCAGTACGTGACGATTGTTCGCGAACCGGTCGCCAGGATCGTCTCTCATTTCCGCTACATCCTGGAGAAACAAGAAGCGCCCGGATTTACAGATTCGGCCGATTCTCTGGTCGAACTGCTCGAGCGGCGCGCGACCGTCAACCTGGACAATCTGATGACCCGCTGTTTCAGTGGCGTTGACGAAAAGGATGTCCTGCCAGGAAGTGTCGGCCAGGAGGTGTACTCGCTTGCGTTGGAACACCTCAAAACCCGCTTTTCCTGTGTCGGGCATCAGGAGAGAGCCGTCGAGGCGTATAGCACGTTGCAGCAAAGGTTCAATTGGAAACCGCGCTCCACCTTGGACAACGTAAACAGGAGCAAGCTGCCAGGCAAGCAAGACTATGAGCCTGCCCGCAAGGCCATCGAGCATTTCAATCGGTGGGACTGCCAGCTCTACGCGGAGATTTGCCGCCTGTTTCCCTAATTCCGCGTGGCGCCGGAGGCTTGACGTTCACAAATCGCTGAAAAACTCTTTCTTGCTGCTGATCAGCACCTTATGGGCAAACATCGGGTGCAGGAAACTCTCCTCGGGCAATCCTTGAGCGAATCCAGTAATCGCCTGTTTTGAGGAGACCCGCTCTTGAGCGTAGTACTTGCTTACAAAAACTTTGCCGCAAATCGGAATATCAGCCATATCGGTCTTGGCGTGGCTGCCATCAATACCGCCAAGGTGCTCCGCCGTGAAGGCATCAGAACTGACGTTTGGCCCATACTCAGCGCGGCAGACCTGCGAAAGAGGCTCATCACTGCTCCCGCAGAACACGTCATCATCTCCGCGCCCTGGATTCCCTCCGTCGAGTTACAAGTCCTCGCAAACGAGTTCAGCGCCACTCAGTTTACCGTGAACTGCCATTCGAACGTTGGCTTCCTTCAAGCCGACCGCAACGGCGTCAGGCTGATGCGGGAAACGATGGAACTGGAGATGGGCACGCACAATGTTCATATGGCCGGAAACAGCCGCCGCTTCTGCGCCTGGGTGGAGTCCGCATTCGGCGCGGCGTGCGCCTACCTGCCGAACCTCTACAGCCTTGACCGCCGCCCGATACCGCGTAAGCCCTTCTGTAGTGGCACTCTTCGCATCGGCGTTTTTGGCGCAACCCGGCCGCTAAAGAATCTGATGAGCGCGGCCGGCGCGGCGCTCGAGATCGCCCACTACTTGCGCGTTCCCCTCGAGCTATGGCTTTCAGCGGGACGCACCGAAGGCAGCGGCGACACAATTCTCGGCGCTGTTCGCGAAATGCTAAACGGCCTGCCTGGCGTGGAACTGAAGATGAATGGCTGGCAATCCTGGCCTAACTTCCGGAAGACCATCGCGCATATGCATCTGCTTCTGCAACCCAGTTACACAGAGTCTTTCAACATGGTCACCGCGGATGGTGTCGCCGAAGCTGTTGCTTCTGTGGTTTCCGACGCCATCGATTGGGCACCGGATGACTGGAAGGCAAATGTAGACGACGTTCTGGACATTGCGCGAATCGGCCGCCGTCTCCTGCACGATCCGCGAGCTGCTCAGGACGGCTGGAAAGCTCTGGAAGCCTACGTGGCCGATGGACTGCTCGCCTATAAGCAATACTTTGCTACTCGATAAGCATGCAATCGCCATACGAGAAGAACCGGTAACGCTCAGCTACGGCATGCCGGTATGCCGCCAAAGTAAGTTCCCGGCCAGCGAACGCAGCCACCAGCATTAACAAACTCGATTGCGGCAAGTGGAAATTGGTGAGCAAAGCGTCCGTCCCGGCAAAATGAAACCCCGGATAGACGAAAAGATTGGTCTCGCCTTGCATGGCCTTCAGACCACCTCTCAACAGGGCAGTTTCCAGGGAACGTACGCTGGTCGTGCCGACACATAACCGCCGCCGGCACCTGCGCATCACTTCCGCGTCCTTCTCGCGTATTTCGAAGTACTCTTCATGAAGCTGGATATCGGACAACTTTTCTGCGCGCAGCGGTGCGAAGGTTCCGAGTCCGACATGCAACGTGATATAAGCGATCTCTGCACCGGCCGCCTGGCACTTTTGCAATATGTCTGAGGTAAAGTGCAGACCGGCCGTAGGAGCGGCCGCGGACCCCTGCCGGGACGCGAAAACCGTCTGATATCGCTGGCGGTCGCCTGCCGCCGGCTTGCGATGAATGTAGGGAGGAAGTGGGGTTTCGCCCCAGCGTTCCAACAGCTCACGTATCGGTGCGCTCGCCTGAAAGCGGATTGTCCGCTCGCCGTACTCGCCCTGTGCCAGGACGTCCGCCTGGAGACTCGCATCGAAGATGATGCGGTCACCCGCCCGCGCGCGCTTGCCGGGCCTTGCCAGCGCTCTCCATGTCATCTCGTCTTCGTCCAGGGCGCGGACGAGAAGCACTTCCACCTCCGCTCCTGCAGCCGTATTGCGCCGGCCTCGGAGACGGGCGGGAAACACGCGAGTGTCATTCAATATCACGCAATCGCCGGAACGAAGATAGTTGGGAAAGTTGCGAAAAACATCATCATGAAACGATTGTTTTTCCCGCGAAAGAACCAGCATTCGCGAAGCTCCGCGCTCGGGCAGCGGTTCCTGCGCGATCAGCTCTTCTGGCAACTCATAATAAAAGTCAGAGACTTGCAAACCCTTATTCTAGGAATCGAGAGCTCTTGCGATGAAACGGCCGCTGCGGTTGTGGAGAATGGCCGCGAGATTCGCTCGAGCGTCGTGGCTTCGCAGCTCGACACGCACGCGAAATACGGCGGTGTCGTACCGGAACTCGCTTCGCGCGAGCATCTGCGCGCAATTGTCCCGGTGGTGCGGCAGGCTCTCGAGTGGGCCGGTGTCGAACTGAGCCAGTTGAGTGCCGTCGCGGTGACTGCGGGCCCGGGGCTCGTTGGCTCCTTACTCGTGGGCGTAACGTACGCCAAGGCGATCTGCTTTGCCCGTCGGCTGCCTCTGATCGCAGTGAATCACGTCGAAGGCCACATTCACTCCGTCCTGCTCGACAATCCCGATCTTCGCTTCCCTGCGCTGGCGTTGGTTGCCAGCGGCGGGCACAC
>DATBHS010000091.1:0-13852 GCA_036557345.1 Bryobacteraceae bacterium | reverse complement strand
CGGGCTCGACGTTATGAAGTGTCGAGCCCGAGCGCGGTCTGCTCACTCAGGAACCGGAACGAGAAAGTTCAAGCTCTCGGGCAAGTGCGCCGGGATGTGGAACAACTTCGTGCCAGCGAAGATTCCCGTGAGGTATGGGTTCGGATCCGGATTGGACTTGCCGCGGGAACTGAAATACTCCGCAGCTTGCTGCTGTGCGGCGAGGGAGACGGAGGTTTCGGCAGGCACATCGAAGATTGTCGGATTGCTCAGGATCCGATGCGGCAGGATTGGAAATCCTACGCCGGGATACGTCAACCCCAAAAGCGGCGGATCGATTTGAGCAGCCGCATCGAACCGGAAGAACCACGAAGCGAGTCGGGCATCGGCCGCTCGAATCACCGCGGATTGAGTGGGGTCGGGCATCTCCAGATCGCCGAAGCCGAACTGAAATAGCGTATTCCCGCCGGGCTTATCGGCGCCCTTCAAGCGCGGCGCGTAGGCAAGAGGATCGCCGGGCATATTCAGCCAATCCGCAGCTTCGAAGGCAGCCTGAATCGCCGGCGCCCCTGACACCTGGTTGACAACCGGCGGCCGATCCCGAAAAGGGTAGTTATCATTGAAATCGCTTCCCGCTTTCGCATTCAGCAGTGCCGGACTCACGGAGGTGAGATACCCGATCGCTAGTGGCCGCCCCGAAATGGAAAGGCGCGCGACATCAACCAGGCTTCCCCCCGCGCCGCTCAGTACCGCAGCGCCAATCGATGGCTCGAGCGCCTGGAGCAGTGTTCCATAATCTGCACCGAAGGATTGACCGACATAGTAAATACGCTTCGGATCGAG
Source organism: Bryobacteraceae bacterium (assembly GCA_036557345.1). Taxonomy (GTDB): domain Bacteria; phylum Acidobacteriota; class Terriglobia; order Bryobacterales; family Bryobacteraceae; genus Bog-105. Next base: position 13,030 of record DATBHS010000091.1, on the reverse strand, counting down.
GTGCAATCCCAGGCCCTTGGTCTCCTGAATCGTCCGGGTCAGCGCGAACAGATCCACCGCCGTCTGACGGCCGCAGTCTCGAACCGCTATGGCTCCCGGCACAACACAGCCATCGGCGGGACCGATCTGCGAATTTCCCGGAATGAGAATGCCGCGGCCGGGCGTTGAAACCGTGTGGATAATTCCATTCGAATCGGTCAGCTTCACCGTGCTCAAAGGACCGTAGCCATGTCCAGTGATTTCGATCGCTAGCGTCGCGAAACCTTTCCTGGCCAACGTTCCTGCTATAAACGTCGGAGCCCCAAACTGGTTATCGCCCAAGCCGTGACCGTAAATGACAACGGGAAATCCGGGATGCGGAGCCGGGCCCGCCGGCAGGAAGACGTGAAACGAGACCGGCGCATAGCCCAATGCGACATTCGGAACAGGCAGTGGAAGAGGAATGGGAGCGATGGCATCTGCGATGCCCTTCCCGGTTGGAGTGGTCGGAATCGTGCCGTTCAGCGGGTTCAAGAAGTTGGGCGATAAGTAAAGACCGAATGAGATTGACTTGACGCCGTCGAGTACTTCGATCGGAATGCTCTGCGGTGGGAAGCCGCTTCCCTGCGGATTCCACTTAATCTCCCGGATGGTCGACAGATTGAACGTCGAAGGTGTCCCCGCGGGCAGCACAACGGACGGCTGATGCGTATCCACGAAATGCTTAGCATGCTCCATCCACGGAGTTGTGCTCAGCGTGGTGAACAGAGATGCCCCGGCGATATGGCTCCTCGGGGGAGCACTCCCTTTGATTGCGGCCGACAGTTCGGCGCAGTAGTCGTCGGGTTTGTCTTGTAAGCAAGCGGTAAATGCGGGAGCCGGTGCCACAGCGTTCCCGCTCGCGTCATGAACAGCATCACTTACCAGCAGAAGATAGTCGCTTTGTTCTTTCAGTACATGATCTGGTTTCGCGAAAGCGCAATGTTTGCCCGGGGCATAGAAGATCTGGTTGAGCGCAATGACCGGCGCGCGCTTACCCGCAGGGACAAGGCTAATGCCTGCGGCGAGAGTGCTCGTGTCAATCGCATCAGAAAAGCAAACCGTGATTCGCGGATTCACGCTAAATCCGTCCAATTGATTCAGCAGGTCTGTGTTACTGCAGACGCTCGGACTCGTGCCTGGATCGCAGGCACCGAAGCTTGCCGGGAGGTCGATCCGTAAGCCGGTTTTCTGGCGTGAATCAGGTACTGTCAGAACGTTTGCCGGAAACGGTCCGACAGTCGGAGAAGAGGGTTGAAAGCGCACTCTCGTCTCACCCTGCCCGGATGGAACGAGCAAGGTCAGAAGGAGAGCCGCTTTCCAAAGGTTTGTTACGGCGGGGTGTTTGCGCCAATTGCCTGATTTTTCAACCAGTTCCGGAACAATCGAAAGTACTTTCAACGGGAAGACTCCTCATCGCCGGCCCTCCGCTTCAGTTAGCTCGAATCGCGCCGGGAAACTTCTGGATTATAGCGCCCGGAATGTTCGCGAGATCAGCAAATGGCGCGCTCCACGATGGTTGCGGCGCGCGTAACGCCTCCCGCCTCTTCGATGGAACGCTTCACAGCTTGGGCATTCGAAGTGTAAGAGACATTATTCAGTACGGTCGCAATATCTTTGCACAGTCGTTCGGCATTGAGTTTTTTTAACGGAATGACCCGGCCCGTCCCGGACCAGCGTATGCGGCTGGCGATAGCAGGCTGTTCATACGTGATGGGCACCGCAACCAGAGGAACGCCGTGCGCCAGCGAATCGAGCGCTGTGTTCAGACCGGCATGCGTCAAGGTGAGGCGCGCCTTTGCCAGAACGGCCGTTTGCGGCGCATAGGAGACTACGAGCGGGTTGCCCGGGAGCGCGGCAACGGCGCGCTCATCCAAACCTCCGCCATGCGTGATCACCAGTTGCACGGGAAGCTCCGAGCAGGCCTGCGCGAAACAGCGAAATGCAGATTCCTTTCGGTTCTGCAGAGTTCCCAGCGATGCGTAAACAAGCGGGCGGCCGTCGAGCAAATGCCATGGAAACTCACTCTTCGCGGCGACGGAATCGCGCATGGGTCCTACGTACACGAAGCACTTCGGCAGCCTTCGGCGCGGGAAGTCAAAAGCCGGCGGAAGCTGGCTGATCTGCGCCAATGTGGAAAACGAATCGTCGGGATTCTTGTGCGGCTCGAGCTTCCATGTTTGACGGTATCGCCGCAAGACATCGGTTACCGGAGCCATCACTCGATCGGAAGCCGCGTACCCGAAGCGGTTCCGGAGACGTGCCAGCGGAGTGTCTTTGTAATCCCAGCCGCCGAATGGCGGGGGAACAGCGGGCTCCCGATTCAGAGCTAATGCGTTACAAACCGTGATGAACGGCAAGCCGAGGTGTTCGGCGACGGTGCCTCCGGCAGGCTCCGTCTGATCGACCAGCAGAGCTTCAACGCCCGTCGACCGGATGCAACCCGGCGCATCCCGGCAGATCATTTCCGTCGTCCGGCGAATAGCGCGAATGGTGAAGCGCAGTGCGGGAAAGCCCTCCAGGCGAGCGAGTTGCGCCAGCGATTCGGAAAGCGATCCCGGTGGATGATCGGTGTAGCCGATCCCGATGAATCCAAGCCCCTCCCCCTGAGCCCGTTGCGCGAGATCGGGCATGTGAATGAGACTGACGCGGTGACCCCTGCGGATGAGTTCGCGGCCCAAAGCTCCAAACGGATGAAGATGCCCAGAGACGGGCGGGCTAATGATTCCGAAATGCATCGCTCGCCAGGCCTGCGCCTTCCAGAGTCTCCCGGCGAGCGCACTTTTCGAGAATCTCCTGTTCCAGTTCGACGCCCGTCAGGATGTCGCCCACGGCAACCAGAAATTTCTGGCAATCGTGTCCATTCCACAGCCGGTGATCTGCCGAGCAGGTTAGACGGATGGTCGGACGCACCGCGGGCAACCCGTTCACGGCAATCGCGCGGTCTTTCACTTCCCCTGCTACGAGAATCGCTGCAGCATTGAAGAGAGGAGTCGCGCTCTGATCGACACCAGGCACTACGCTGACTTGAAACGTGCCTGCTCCTTTCTGACGGAAGCGGAACGAGCGGAACAGGAGCCGCAGCACGGCCCGGCGCAAGAATCCGAACGGGACGAGCCACCCCCATGTATTCAGCATGGAGCGCATTTGGCGATCCGCTTCCTGCGCTTCCGGCAAGCGGCGGACGATTTCACCAGCTATAAGGTCGATCGGCTTTTCATTTGCGCCCTGAATGACCAACGTCGGCACGACGGAGCCTTCCCCGCTGACGGATAAGGCAATGTCGACACGCGATGGCTCTTGCATCCGGTTCCCGGCAAGCATCCGATGCAGTTCCGGATTGGCCGATAAGGCGAGAGCGGCGGCCCGAACTAGCGCGTGCGTGTAAGTACAGCGAAAACCGCGTTCGCGGGCGGCCTGGATAGAAGCCTTGACACGGCCAATATCGATCTCGATCGATTGATGGAATGCGGGCTGGTTTGAAATCAGCAGGCCATCGTGAAGCCAGCGTTCCGCATAGGTGAGTTTTCGAATGGGCGCGCTCACGTGGTGGGGCGAGCGTTAGCCGGGGTGCCCTCCGGGCTCGGGACTTCAGCACCGCTGCCTCGCACATGCTGCAAACCCTTCCTGATCAGATCGCGGAGCGAGTGAGGCAGGCTGGGATTGCTCATCTTACAGTATTCGGCCGCGAGCGGAAGGTTGCCAGACAAGCGCCGGTACGCTTCTGGAAGGCAGTGGTACGGAATGCCAGGGAAATAGTGATGCAAAGCGTGATAGCGCAAACCCACCGGGGCCCACAGTTCGGTCCAGAATCTGCCCGGAGTGTCGATCGAATCGATCAACTGCCCCATGCGGTCGAGAGGCTCTCCGGAACTTTCGTACGCGTGAGCACCGAGCGTCCGCAAGGTATTGATGAAGCTGGCGATGGACACAACGACAAACCACAGCGCGAATACGCGCCATGGAATCAGGCCGGCGGCGGCAAGCCCAATGGCCAGACTCCAAATCAGAAGAATGAAAGCGCTGTCCCGCCGGACGATCCTGAACAGATTGGTGGTCACTTCGCGGCGATACCGGATGTTGATGGTGAAAGACGAGGAATGCATGAGCAGCCAATCTTGCAACCGCTTCGAACACAGACCCAGAGGCGCAAGCACAAGGAAGCGAATGATAAGAAATACGGGGATCAGGAAACTCTCCAGCGCGAACGCGGTTGTCATTGCACTCGAGCGCGCGAACGGCAAATATTCTGGGTCGCTCGTCGTGCCGTAAGTACTGAGTTTGTGGTGATCCTGATGAACACCTACATAGACGAAGGAGGGCATGAGCAGCGGATAACCCACCAGAAAATTCCATGCGGTCTCGAAACAAGGAAGCGTTCGCCGGCTCTGGTGGCTGATCTCGTGCATGAAGCAGAGCGACCGGTAGAGCGCCAGGATCGCGAGCACACTTGCGGCGATCATCCCGGCCGAAAATGGCCGTAGAATCGCTGCCGAAACGAATGCGACCCATCCCCATGTTGCGCTCGCCAGAAGGTCGATCCAGTAGATGGCCGGTTTTACGCGGTGCAGGTCGCGCACCAATGCGCGCGCCTGAATTTCATTGATTTCGAGGCCATGTTCTGCCCTCAACGCGCCGCGCAGCGCAACCGCTCCCGAACCCATGGAATGAGCTTTCATTTTAACAAGTGAAAGACCGTATCACGGAATCTCAGCGCCGTCGTTCTACAGCCGACGCAGGGAGCTATTTCAGCGGCCTGACAGCCACTTGTTTAAAGAAAACAATGTCGTTATCGCTGTGGTTTTGAAGGCCGAAAAATCCGAATGCCGGACGCCGGCCGCGCTCGGGCTCAAACCAAAGCTTTTTCGGAGGCACCTCTTGTCCCTCCGTAAAATCGGTCACCTTTTGCCCGTTTACGGTCACGATGGTGTGCGATCCGTCAAGAGTGATGTCCATGGTGTTCCACTCGGGCCCCGGTTTGCCGGGCCGTGCCAGCGGCTTCGTCAGAGAATATAGCGTCCCGGTGACATGGTACTCGTCTTCACCCTTGGCGACGTTATCGATCTGTACCTCGTAACCGTAATAGACGGGCATCCAGGGCTCCTTGGGCTCAATCGGGATGCGGATATATACGCCTGAATTGTCATTTTGATCGCGCATTTTGTAAACGACCCGCAGGACACAATTGCCGATCGTGCCGCCCGTCCAGTACAGCAGGCCCATGCCTCCGTGTGTATGAATGAGTCCGTTCTCAACGGTCATGTTGCCCGGTCCGACATGCTTCCAGCCGTTCAAATCTTTTCCGTCGAACAATTGCAACCAGGTCTGAGCCGGAGCCGCAACCGGCATTAAACCCGTAAGAAAGAGACAGCACGTGAGGAGTCGATTCATAACTGAAGACTATACCCGGAAGTCGGTAGAGATTCGCAAACGTTGAAAACAAAATCGCGAGGCGATATTCTGCGTGCATGTCCTCGATCGACGTGCCGTTGCGTGGTGGCCGGTTCGGCAGCACATCGCGGCGTGACCTGTGGTGGGTGCAGCCGTTGCTCACTCTTCTGGGATTATCGTTGTTTATCGTCTACTCAACCTGGGCCGCTTTCCAAGGCGACCATTATCGCTACGGCCCCTATCTCTCGCCGTTTTACTCACCAGAGCTTCTGGGCGATCCGTCGCACGCATGGTTTGGCGGCTGGCCTCACTGGTGGCCGGCCTGGATTCCCGCTTCGGCCGCTCTGCTCATTTTGTGGGCACCCGGAGGCTTTCGCGTGACCTGCTATTACTATCGCGGCGCATACTATAAGGCTTTCTGGGCAGATCCCCCATCGTGTACCGTTGGGGAGCCGCGTAAAGCCTACCGAGGCGAGCGTTCCTTCCCATTAATTTTGCAGAACGTGCACCGCTACTTCCTGTACCTGGCGCTCGTTTTCCTGATAATTCTGGCGTTGGATGTCTGGCGGGCGCTTTGGTTCACGAATCCGCACACGGGCCGCGTGGAATTTGGAATTGGTGTAGGAACGTTGGTTCTGGCGGTGAACCTTGTGCTGCTGGCCTGTTACACGTTCGGTTGCCACTCACTGCGCCACCTGGTTGGCGGCCGACGCGATGAAATCTCGAAGTCTCCGCTGCGCAGCACAACGTACAATTGTGCCGGCTGTCTCAACCGCCGCCACATGCTATTCGCCTGGATGAGTCTGTTCTCCGTCATGTTCGCGGATCTCTATGTGCGACTGTGTGCCATGGGCATCTGGTCCGACGGGAGACTCGTTTAATGGCTGAATACCAGACGCACGACTACGACGTGCTAGTAATTGGAGCCGGGGGAGCAGGATTAAGGGCGGCCATCGAGGCATCGGCGAGCGGGGCACGCGTCGGGGTAGTCACCAAGAGCCTGCTCGGCAAAGCCCATACCGTGATGGCCGAGGGCGGCATCGCTGCCGCCTTGGCGAACGTGGACGAGCGGGACAACTGGAAAGTCCACTTCTCCGATACCATGCGCGGCGGCCAATATCTGAATAACTGGCGCATGGCAGAACTGCATGCCAAAGAAGCTCCGGAACGCGTGCGCGAGTTGGAAGCCTGGGGCGCTCTCTTTGACCGTACGAAAGACGGACGCATTCTGCAGCGCAATTTCGGCGGCCACCGCTATCCGCGGCTGGCCCATGTCGGCGACCGCACCGGCCTGGAAATGATCCGGACGCTGCAGGATCACGGTATCCACATGGGTATGGACGTTCACATGGAGTGTACGGTCCTTACCTTGCTGAAAGACGACGGGCGCATTGCGGGCGCATTCGGGTATGAGCGCGAGCGTGGCCGCTTTCTGCTGTTTCGCGCCAAAGCTGTCGTCCTGGCAACCGGAGGAATCGGCCGGGCCTATAAGATCACGAGCAACAGTTGGGAGTACACGGGCGACGGACATGCGCTGGCGTTTGAGGCGGGCGCAACGCTCATCGATATGGAATTTGTTCAATTCCATCCGACGGGCATGATCTGGCCACCCGGTGTGCGCGGAATTCTCGTCACCGAGGGCGTGCGGGGAGAGGGAGGTGTATTGAAGAACAAAGACGGCCGCCGGTTCCTGTTCGGGGATATTCCGGAGAATTATCGTGCGCAAACCGCAGATAGCGAAGAAGAGGGATGGCGGTACACGCAAGGCGACAAGAACGCGCGCCGTCCGCCCGAGCTGCTCACGCGGGATCACGTAGCGCGGTGCATCGTGAGGGAGGTCCGCGAAGGGCGCGGAAGCCCGCATGGCGGCGTTTTTCTCGACATCGCGTGGATTAAGGGCCGCATACCGGGAGGGGCAGCGCACATCAAAAAGAAGCTCCCCAGCATGTATCACCAGTTCAAGCAACTGGCGGATATCGACATCACCGAACAACCCATGGAGGTCGGGCCGACGACGCACTACATGATGGGCGGTGTTCAGGTGGACGCCGAGACGCAGATGGCGGATGTGCCGGGTCTGTTCGCGGCCGGTGAGTGCGCCGGTGGTCTTCATGGCGCGAACCGTTTGGGAGGTAACTCGCTTTCCGATCTTTTAGTGTTCGGCAAGCGCGCCGGAGAGTTCGCAGCCAGCTTTGCGAAAGAGAACGGCGCGGTATGCGTGAATCCGGATCAGGTTGACGCCGAGGCGCGGCTAGCGCTTGCGCCTTTCGAGCGCACGGGCGAGAGCCCGTACCAGGTGCAGCATGACCTGCAGGATTTGATGCAGGATCTCGTCGGTATCGTCCGGCGCGAGGAGGAGATGCAGCGCGCGCGCGCTCAATTGAACGAGCTGAAGGGCAGAGCATGCCGAGTGGGGGTGACGGGCAACCGGGAATACAATGGCGGCTGGCATACGGCTCTCGATCTGCAGAATCTATTGACCGTCTCGGAAATCATCACGCGTGCAGCGATCGAGCGCAAAGAGAGCCGGGGAGCGCAGTTTCGCGAAGATTACCCTTCCAAAGATGAAGAGAGCGGGCGCTGCACGATTGCCGTGCGCCGGGCCGGCTCGGACGAAATGCAAGTGACGCGAGAGCCGCTGCGTCCCATGCCCGCGGAGCTTCAGCAGGTGATCGCGGAAATGAAGTAACGAAGAAAATAAATGTCGACTGCAACATTTCACATCTGGCGAGGCAGTAACGGCGAAGGTGAGCTCCGGGCGTACACGACCGAGATCTCTCCCGGCATGGTTGTACTCGACGCCGTGCACCGCATTCAAGCTGAGCAGGCTAACGATCTCGCAGTCCGCTGGAACTGTAAGGCTGGGAAATGCGGCTCGTGTTCGGCGGAGATCAACGGGAAGCCGCGACTAATGTGCATGACCCGCCTCAGCTCTCTTCCGGTCGACCGGCCGGTCATCATTGAGCCCATGAAGGCCTTTCCGCCGGTGAAGGATCTCGTAACCGACGTCTCCTGGAATTATCGCGTGAAACAGGGAATCCGGCCGTTCAAGCCACGACCGCCCGATGCCCCCGACGGGACGTGGCGTATGGCTCAAGAAGACATCGATCGCGTGCAGGAGTTCCGCAAGTGCATTGAATGCTATTTGTGCCAGGACGTTTGCCACGTGCTGCGCGAGCACAATCTCCATAATCAGTTCGTCGGGCCGCGCTTCCTGGTCTACACTGCAGCTTTGGAAATGCATCCGCTCGACAACGAAAACCGGACGGATGATTTACGACACAATCACGGCATCGGGTTTTGCAACATCACGAAATGCTGTACGAAGGTATGCCCGGAGGGGATCAAGATCACGGATAATGCCATCATCCCTCTGAAAGAGCGCGTGGTGGACGAGCACTTTGATCCTTTACGCAAGCTCTTTCAGATCTTCAAAAAGTGAAAGGAGGACAGCATGGAATTCGAATTGAAGTCGCTGTCGCGAGAGGCCATCCCTGACGCTCTCGCGAAGGCGGAGCGATACCGGCTGATCGAGGAGCCTTCTCAAGCCGAGAGTATTTGTCTGGATATCCTCCGCATCGACCCGGTCCATCAAGCCGCGCTCGTAACGCTCCTGCTTGCTCTGACTGACCAGTTCGGGATAGAAGCTACACCGGGGCGCGCGCGTGAGGTGCTAGGCCGCATACAGGGCGAATACGAGCGCGCTTACTACGCTGGCATTATCTGCGAGCGCTCCGCACGAGCACGCATGCGGCAACCGCTCCCCAGCGGGCGTTTCCGCGTCTACGAAGAATTCATAGATGCGATGGCCTGGTACGAGAAAGCAGAAGCGCTCCGGCCTCCTGGCAACGACGACGTCATTCTGCGATGGAACACGTGCGCGCGCACGTTAATGCGTCACAGCGATCTGCGGCCACAGCGAGAAGAACAGCTCGAACCGGTGCTGGATGATTAGACGGGCGAGGCATGCCTCGCCCTAAGGTTAACCGACGCAGGCCGGGGGGACCGTCGGCCTGCCCCAAAACATCAGAAGTAGAACTTCACCGCCAGTTCTACGATGCGGTTGCCCTGCTTCGTCGTTACCGTTCCGAAATTCGGGCTGCTGTTCGAGAACGATCCATCAGCCTTCTGGGTGAACGAAAGGCCCAGATTACTGCCGTTGAATGACCACAGCGGGTGATTCAGGAAGTTGTAGGCCTGAATCCGGAATTGAAGCTTCATTGATTCCTTGATCTGGAAATTCTTAAACAAGCCCAGGTCGGAGTCGAAGAAAGCGGGCCCATACGAAGCCGGAATGAGCGTTGGACCGTTCACTCCTGGCGTCGTCGGCGGTGTGAAACAGTTTCCATTGACGAATTGATGCGAACCGAGGCCTGAGTTTGGATTACACGTGACAAGCGGACTTAACGTGATCGCATTGGTTCCCAAGATCGACTGGTTGTTAATAGAAATTCCCGTGAGGTTGGTGGCGCTGACCGAACCCGGGATGACTGCGTTGCTGCCGCATACGACCGGATATGCCACACCAGGCCCTAATGGCGCGGTCGGACAGGGGACGCCGCTGCCCACCAGCGACATGCTGTAATTCGGGCCGCTTGTGTTGTAACTGAGGTTGGCACCACTCTGCCATTGGGTAATACCGGAAAGCTGCCATCCATTGATCACGCCGGCGGCGAACTTGTTCCCATGTATGGGGTTGCCCAATTCAACGGAATACGCAGCGTTGAAGATGTGCCGGCGATCGCCAGCCTGCACGCCATAGTTATTAGCCAGATTGAAGGGGTCAAGCGAAGCCTGAGGAGAACTCTGACCAGGAGGAATTGGAATGCCCAGCGACTTGCCGTAGGTGTAGTTCGCACTGATGGTGTAGCGGTTCCTTTGACGCAAAAACTTGACTTGCAGGGAGTTGTAGTTTGCGTAGAGATTGCTCGTCGCCAGATTCAGGTCTCCGTAGCCGAGGAAGTGCCGGAAGTCGTTTGCATTGGCGGTGCCCGGATTCGGCTGGCCGAAGAGCGCCCCCACCGGTACCAGGTTGAGGTTGCTTCCAAAGCCAGCGCTACTCGGCAAGTCATGGCTCTGGTTTCCTACATACGCGACTTCCAGCAAACTGGCCCAGGGCAGACGCTGCGAAATAGTAAAGCTGTAGCTATCCGTAAAGGGCTGCTTGTCGTCCGTGCTATCCACAGCGGACGGGGCAGGCGGTGCGGCCGTGAAAGGTATCGAGCCCAGATTCTTCACAAGCAGCGGGGCGCTAAAATTCTTCGCATTCAAGGTGACGGACTCCGAACCGGCTGAGGTATCCAAGCCGTTCGTGAACTGGCCAGAGTGATAGTAGAACCGGCCCCACCCGCCGCGCAGAACGGTGTTGCCCTTTCCGGTCAGGTCGTAGGCGACGCCAAAACGCGGCTGCCAGTAGAGCCAACCGCTTGGAAATCCGGAGAGGGGAACATTTGAATCGCGCGCGTGCCACTGGAATCCGCAGAAGGTGGGAGCTGAGGTACAGCTCGATCCGGTGTACTGGTTCGGAAGAAAAATGGAATATCCGAACCCTTCACGGTCGGTCCAAGGTGTGAAGTGCGTCAGGCGCAGACCGAGTTCCAAGGTCAGGCGCGGCGTCACTTTCCAGGAGTCCTGTGCGAACCCTTCGTATGTGTTATACGAAATGTCATTAATACGATTGAAGTTCGTCTGAGCGAAACTATTCAGGTTTCCGGTCAGTTCATCGGCATAAGGATTCCCGGTGGTGTACGGATTATCGTTAGGATCGAAAGTCATCTGTCCGTTCGTGTTGTTACTGGCTGGCTGGGCGTTCCGGATCCACTCGTAGAAAAATCCTGCCTTCACCGTGTGCGTGCCCACTACCTTGGTGAGTGTATCGCTGAAGCTGGGCATGTACTTATTCGCATAGAGGCCCGAGGATGGTCCGCCGGCCTCAAACCCACCCGGGTTGAAGACAAGCGCGGCCTCACCGCCGAACTGTCCGAAAGAAGGAATCTGGGGAACATTGTTGTTGAAGAGCAGCGACTCGTTAAAGCCGACCGCCTTGGGATCCACTTTCGACGGGTCCTGAAACACGTTCGGGAACCCGACGAACGTATACGCGAAGACGGTTTCATTCGTCATGGTCGGACTGAAAACGTGGGTCAGGGAGCCTGTAACGGAATCGGAACGGTTCTTACCTTCTATTGGAGTTGGGTAGGGCACCTGGCTGCCATTGCGCCACCACAGGCCGACGGGGAATAGCTGCGTTTCGCGCTGCAGATTATAACGGACGAAGAGCTTGGTGTTGTCGCTGATGTTGAGGTCTCCTCTAGATACCCATTGGACATTGTTCTGATTGAAGATCTCTGCCTGCACATAGTTGTACCCGCCGGTAGCGTTCGGATCGGCGTTGGGCGCCGGATAAAGCTTCATCAGCGCAACCATATTGGGATCGATCATGGAAGCCGGAATTTGTCCGCCGGGAAACATCGTCTGGTTCACCTGTCCCGGCGCTTTGCCGGAAGCCGTGATGTTGCCCTCTTTCGCAACCTCGGCCGGAGAGAAGTCGCCGTTGAGCATCCCTGGCGTCGGGACCGTCGCCCGCAGCAGACCCGTGTCGAGAACTTGGTAGAAGTACTCATAGCCGGTGAAGAAGAACAGTTTGTCGCGGTTGCGGTTGAAGTTTGTCTTTGGTATCAGCACCGGTCCGCCGATGCTCGCGCCGGGGTAATAATACTCGTTGTGTGGCTGGCTTTGCCCCGAGGCGTTAAATAACGCGTCGTTCGAGTTCAAGGTGTAGTTCCTGGCGGAAAAGAACGCGTTGCCGTGGAACTGCGTGCCACCTGATTTGGTCACGGTGGTAATGACCATGGGGCCTTTCTGCTCTTCCGCGCTGAAATTGGACGTCAAGACTCGGAACTCCTGAATGAAATCGGAGTTCGGATTCACCGGTGTGTCGCAATTACAGCCGGGATCGGAAACGTGCGCGCCATCCGCCACGATGTCCAAGGAGTTTCCCGGCAGGCCATTGTAGGAGAACGCATTGTTCAGCGGGCTCTGGCTGCCGGCGTCGCCATTAGCGTTGATACCGATAACCTGCCCGTTGTAGTTGGCCTTGTTCGACGTGCCGTTCTGATTGCCGAATCCAGGCATGATCTTGATGTACTCGGCGGCATTGCTGCCAACCTGCACATAGTTCTGTAATTCTTTTGTAGTCAGGATGTCCGCTTTGGCCCCGGAATCAACCGGAGTGACGACATCGGCGGAACCTGTGACCTCCACCGTCTGGTTGGTGCTGCCAACCTGCAGCGAAACGTTGACGTTGCGCTTCTCGCCGCCGCCCATGGCGATGCCGGTCGATTTATAAGTCTGGAAACCAGGCGCCTCGATTGTCAGGTTGTATGTGCCAACCGGAACAGAGGCGAAAGAGTAATAGCCGTCGCTGGTCGTGACCGTGTTGCGCTCAGAGCCCGAGGCCGCATCCGTGAGCGTAACCTTTGCGTTCGCGACCACGGCGCCCGAAGGGTCCGCCACCACACCTGTGAGGGTTGCAAAAATCGCCTGAGCGCTCAGCGAGATGACGCCCAAAATGGCTAATACGAGGCCGGCGAGAACTATCCTGTTTGATTTCGACATGGAG
>DATBHS010000090.1:0-55821 GCA_036557345.1 Bryobacteraceae bacterium | reverse complement strand
TTCTCGCGACGTCGCAGCAGCCGGTTTTCCTGAATACTCAGGTTATTGAGCTGGCGTTGGTAAGTGAGGAAGACTTTGGCTTCGATGAGCTGCTTGCGCACAGCTTCGTCTTCATGGGGGAAGAGTTCGGCGAATTCGAGCTGGCCGAGGGCATAGATGCCGGCTTCCAATGACGGAATGCGCAACAAACGCCATTCAGTATCCGCTAAAGATTGAACCAGATTTTGTTCCTCCTCGCCAACGGGTTGGAAGCGCTCGATGAATCGCGACACGTGCGCTTCATAAAGAGCGGCATCATCGCCGGGCAGCAGCACGGTGCGGCCGGTCAATCCGGTTTTGACGGCATTCAGGGAAGACCTGGCTTTACCCGCCTCAGAAGTGGGTCCGGTACTGAGCTGTGCATTGCGTCGATTGGCATCGACATGGGCCTGGGTAGACATAAAGCTGCCTGACGATAGCACGGAGTAGGCAAAAAACGGATTGAGGCGGATTACGGGAGTGACATTAAAGCGAGAGCAGATAAGAGGATAGAAACATTTTTGCGGGCTGTGACCGAGTGCGGACCAGGGGTCCGCACTACAGAGCAGGAGAGGCGCTTCTTAGAAGAGAAATTTCAGCGCGAGCTGTAAGAGGCGCGGCGGACCTGCCTGCAAAATCTGGCCGAAGGCCGGTGATTGGATATCATTCTCGGGCAATGCGAAGTTGGGGTGATTCAGCACATTGAATGCCTCGGCGCGAACCTGAAGGCGCATTGTTTCGGTAACGGCAAAGTTTTTGAACAAAGAAACATCGACGTTAGCGATTCCAGGCCCACGGATTGCATTCCTGCCCTCGCTTCCAAACTGGCCCGCCTGCGTAGCGGGATTGAGCTGCGAAAAGGCAGATCGGCTGACCCACTCGTTTGGGGTATGCGGTCCGGCATTCGGATCCGAAACCATGTCGGGACGGCTCGAATAAAAGCCGGTAATTTCAGGAGCGCTCCCCTGGAGCGAGACATTTGCGCTGTCGTAAACGGTGAATGGGGTCCCCGACGAGAAACTCGCAATCGTATTGACCTGCCAGCCGCTGACAACGAACCGAAGCGCCCGTCCGGCATTTCTCCACTGCGGCAAAACGTACGTGCCGCTGAACACAAAGCGCTGGTTTGCGTCGAACAGCGAAGGCCCGTGCTCGGCCCGCAAATCAAACGGGTTCTGGGCAAGATCGTTTTCGCCGGCAACTAAGGTTGGCGCCGAACCGGAGAGGTTCAGCGAAGAAACGTAATCCAAGCTCTTCGACCACCAGTAAGAGGCCAGAAATGCAAAGTTCCTTGTGAATTGACGGGAAAACGCAACCTGGAGAGCATGATACGTCGAGCTATTGTTATTGGCAATCAGTCCGACGGAGGCGAAAGAGCAAGATCCGAGGGTTGCCGAACAATCGGCGTACGGGCGCCGCTGATCGGCATTCTGCTGGGTGGCACCGGGTCCGTAAATTGCCGGATTCGCTTCGATGAAACGAGGCAGGTGCGTGCCCTTATTGCCTACGTAGCGCACATCTAAGAGGTACGATCCGGCGAACGCGTGTTCGATGGAGAAATCCCAATTCTGGGAGTAGGGCGGCAACATGCCGGATTCGACCGTCAGGATAGTTGCGGGCCTTACGAAAGTCTGTGTGGCAAATGGAGGTGTCTGACCATTGTAGGGATCCGCGAAATTCAATCCAGGTCCCGGCAACTGATACGCTTCGGTCCAGGGCAACGCGCTAACCGCAGCCTGAAGCGGGCCGCCAGTTCCGTTTGTAAAGCCGTCATAGAAAATCCCGTAACCGGCCCGGATCGTTGTGCGGCCGTTTCCCGCCGGATCCCAGGCGATGCCCACGCGAGGCATGAGTTCGCGATAGTCGACGGGTGCGATGCCGGCCGGCACGCCCGAATCGCCGGGGAAGAGGAGCCCGGCGGGTGCATCGGGCATGATCTTTGATTGCTGACCCGGCGCCCAAGCATTCAGCCGGTCCCGAATCTCGGTGTACGGCGTATTAACCTCATAGCGGAGTCCGTAACTAATTGTGAGATTGGAGGTGGCGCGCCATTCGTCCTGAGCGTATCCTGCCACGATCCATTTCCGTAGACCGCGGCTGAAGTCACCGCCACCTTGAAAAAATTGAACCGGCTGTCCCAGCAGGAAGCTCGCGAAAGAATCGCTTGCGGGAAAGGGAGCAAAAACGAAGAAGCCGTTCGTAGCAATGCCCAGTAGAGCATTAATCTGCTGGCGGTCAAGATCTGCGCCGAATTTCAAATCATGCCGGCCGCGCGTGGTGGCGAGCGAATACGAGAGTTCGTAATCGTTTTGGTATGTATTTTGGGGTCCGGTAATCGGGTTTCCGACACTGGCGTAACCGCTAACGATTAAGTACGGAATGCCTGTCGCGGTGGGAAGCGTGGGTTGATATTGAAAGCCGAGACTGCTCCCTGGTGTGTGATTCTGAGCATCTCCGTGCAGGAACACGTTGCGGAAAAACGCGGCGCGCGCGGTTTGAACGGTTCGCGGAGAAAACAGATGCACATGGGAAATTGTGGCTGAGTTCGTCGTAATGCCGTCGGCAACCGGAAACCCGGGAACGCCCGCGCCATTTATCGGAAGTGGGTCAAACGCATGGAGGGTCGAAGTGGCGTAGCGGCCAAAGATCTGGTCGCCGTTCTCGAAATAGTGGTCGAGACGAAAGCCGCCTTGATCATAATCATTTGTCAGGATCTGAGTGGAAGAGAACAGGGACGGAGAGAGGTTTCCCAGTGGATAGAGCGACTCCGCGTTTTGGGCAACGGGGCTGATCAGAAAGGGTGGAATCTGATTGCCGGGAAAAGGTTCGCCGGTGAATTCGTTGATCAGCGGTTTGGGCTGTCCAGTACTTGGATCGATGATTCCGGAGAAATCACCGCGGCGCTGAGCAGCGGTGGGAACGATCGCCGCCTGCGTCTCGCCCTGACTGTCGCGTTGCCCCTCGTAGTATGCGAAAAAGAAATCTTTGTTCCGCCGGATGGGTCCGCCGAGCGTCGCGCCGAACTGATTCTGATGCAGCGGTTCGGTGTCGGCCGCGAAGAAGTTGCGGGCGTCGAAAGCGTCATTTCGGAGAAACTCGTATAGAGCGCCGTGAAACTCATTGCCGCCCGACTTCGTAATGACGGTAGTCGTGGCGCCGCTGGTTTCACCGTATTCGGCGGGGGCATTGGAAGTGAGAATGCGGAATTCAGCCACCGCGTCCACCGGTGTCCGTAACGCGAATCCGCCATTTACGGAATCGACGTTGCTAACACCGTCGAGCAGATAGTTGTTGGCCTCAGGCGGCTCGCCATTGACAGCATAGGCCTGGCCGGCGCGCAGGATTCCGCCAGCTTGCCCAACGCCAAATGTCATAGGAGCAACGCCTGGTTGTAGTAGGCCAAGCTGCGTCAGATTGCGGCCGTTCAAGGGAAGATCAGTAGCCTCCCGGGAGGAGACGACGTTGCCGAGCGTCGAGCTGACATCCACCATTGCCGCATTCGCTGTAACATCGACGTGGCTGGTATGCGTAGAAATGCGCAGAGCCACCGGAAAGCTAACAGTGCGCTGCACGTCAATGCGGATATTAGAGGCATTGAAGTCCGCAAATCCTGCGGCGCCCACCTGCAACTCGTATTCACCGACCGGCAAGTAAGAGAAACGGAAGCTGCCGTCCTTTTCCGAACGTTGAGTCGCGGCAAAGCCAGTAGCCGTGTTGCGAACTGCGACACGAGCGTTAGGCACTTGCGCACCCGAGGGATCTTTGATCTGGCCCTGGAGGACTCCTGTCGGATCCTGAGCGATGGCGAGGGAAGCGAAGACAAAGAGTGTTTCGAGACTGCGAATAACGCGCCGAAGCAATAGCATGTTGGATTGCGGTCAGAGTAACAGGATGTTGCTATTTCGTCTTGCGCCTCGCGACGGATAAGGAAGTCAACCTTTCGGCCGAGGCGAAATTATGGGGGATCATGCGGGATAACGCCACAATCTGCTATAAGTCGTGGGAAGCACAAGTTCATGCTGCGCGTCAGGTTGCAAGAGGCCGCGGTCCGCCCGCTCATCCTCATCTTGGGAGCATCCGTGGCATCCGCATCGGTACCTGCGCTCGAAGCAGCCCGGCAGCCCGACAACTTTGGCCGTCAGACATGGCAAACAGAAAATGGACTTCCACAGAACACAGTCCACTCGATTTTGCAATCTCAGGATGGATATATCTGGGTGGGGACAGAAGGAGGCTTGGCGCGCTTTGACGGGGTGAGATTCGTCGTCTACAACGCTCAGAACACACCTGCCTTCAAGAGCAACAACATCCGCACTGTGACGCAAACTCGTGACGGATCGTTGTGGATCGCGACCGCGGATGGTGTCACGCGGCTGAAGGATCGGCATTTCTCCGCATTTCGTACCGCCAATGGTCTTCCGAGCAATAATGTGTGGTCACTTTACGAAGACCACGCCGGTACTTTGTGGGCCGTTACGGCAGAAGGTCAGGCCCGGTTTTCAGGAAACCGGTTTCATCCGTCCGCCGGAAATGGCGCAGCGCCCGCGAGCGTCATCGCAACTGGCAATGATGGAACCAGATGGGTCGGAAGTTCAAACGGCTTACACGAGTTCAAGAACACAGCGCCGAAGATTTACACCACCCAGGCGGGACTTCCAGCCAACCGGATTACCGCTCTTTTTCAGGACCGCCGTGGCGTCTTGTGGGTCGGGACAGATGGGGGCCTGACGACCCTCGTCAATGGCGCGATTGCTCCGCTTTCTGCCGGCAATTCCGTTACGGATGCCGTGCTTTCCATCACCGAAGATCGCGAAGGGAATATCTGGATCGGAACGGCGTCGAGCGGATTGACTATATTGCGTCAGCAGCGTTTCGCGACCTATACCATTCGCGAGGGCTTACCGGATGATCTGATCCGTTGCGTTCTTCAGGATCGCGACGGGGTGGTCTGGATCGGAACGAATGCAGGAGGGTTGACGCGTTACCGGAATGGCAGATTTTCTACTCTCACAACCAGAGATGGACTTGCAAGTAACGTCATTCTCGCGCTGGCGCGAGGGGCGGATGGCGCTCTCCTCGTTGGCACGCCCGATGGCCTGAATCTGCTCCGCGACGGAAGAGTCTCCCTGCTCACGTCGGCAGACGGGCTTCCAGACGATTTCGTGCGGTCTATCCTGAGTACACCGGACGGTCGACTCTGGGTCGGCACTCGCCGTGGACTCACTTCTCTCAAGGACGGCCGATTCACTATTTACGGTCGAGCGGACGGATTGGGAAGCGACTTAGTCGGCGCCATGTTGGCGGACGGAAACGGAGGGCTCTGGGTCTCGACACTCCACGGCCTCACCCACCTGCATGAAGGAAGACTGAAAAACTACACAACGAAAGATGGCCTATCGAGCGATATCATTACAGCCCTGTACCGCGATAGCGAAGGGATCGTATGGATCGGTACCCAGGATGGCGGCCTGAACGCGTTCATCAAAGACCACTTCGTGAGTTTCCCTGCGAGTATGCATCTTCCCAATACAATTTACGGCATCGCCGAGGATCTTGATCAGGACCTCTGGATTTCTTCCAACATCGGAATCTATCGCATCAGCCGGAGGGAATTGGCTGGCTTCGCCATGAAGCGCCGAAGCACGATCACGGTCGTCTCGTACGGCACAAGCGATGGGTTGAGAATCAGCGAATCGAGCGGCGGCGGCCATCCGGCGATCTGCCGCGCCGCTGACGGTTCGCTGTGGTTCGCGACGCTGAAGGGCGTTGCGGTGGTACGGGGGCCGCATCCCCAACGGAACCGTACGCCGCCGGGAATCGTGATCGAATCCGTGTCGATAGACGATCGGACGATTGACCCCGCGCAGTTGACGTCCATACGGCCTGGCTACTCTCGGCTTTCCTTCGAATACGCGGGATTGAGTTTTGCCGCCCCACAGAAGATCCATTTCCGCTATAAGTTAGAGGGCTTCGATCGCAACTGGGTACATGCAGGAACCCGGCGAATCGCCTATTACACAAATCTTCCGCCTGGCAAATACCGCTTCCGTGTGATAGCGCGTAATAACGACGGATTCTGGAATGAAGATGGCGCGAGCGTTGACTTCCGGCTCGAACCGCATTTCTATCAGACGTATTGGTTCGCCGCTCTCATATTTGCTGCGCTAGCCGTTCTGGCCTGGTCTATCTATCGCTGGCGAGTGAGACACGTTGAAGCTCGGTTCGACGCCGTATTGCGGGAGAGGAATCGAATAGCCCGGGAGATTCATGATACGTTAGCGCAGGGGTTCGCCGGGGTCTCGGTTCAGTTGGAACTTGTCTCACGACTGATGGAATCGTCAAGAGAGTCAGCAAGAGAGCATCTGAATCAGGCGCGTTCCCTGGTTCGTAAGAGTCTCGCGGACGCGCGCAGTTCCATCTGGGAGTTGCGCTCGCAATCAAGAGAAGACGAAGACTTAGGAGCGCGGTTCTCCAGGATGGCGAATCAGGTGGCCGGATCAGGCCCACCAAGAGTGGAGCTACAGGTTCGCGGCGCCTACCGGCCGCTATCTCCGAAGGTGGAAGATGAACTCCTGAAGATCGCGCAGGAGGCCGTGACGAACGCCGTGCGCCACGCCAATGCCGAGCGCATCGACATGGAGCTGGTTTTCGATTCCGGAAAACTGCGGATGACAATTGCGGACAATGGACGAGGATTCATTAGCAGCCCGAACGGTGTCGGGCCAGATGGACATTTCGGGCTGCGGGGCATGCGCGAACGGGCGCAGGAGATAGACGCCGAGTTAAAGGTACAAAGCGCAGCCGGGAAAGGGACGATAGTTTCTGTGGAGACACTGGTCAATTGAGCGAGGCGATCCGAATTCTCGTTGCGGACGATCACAACGTCGTGCGGCAAGGCCTGGTCGCGCTGATTAAGACGGTCCCGGATATGACTGTAGTCGCCGAGGCCGCCGACGGCGCGCAAGCCGTGGAGCTGTTCCGGCAACACCGGCCTGATGTGACAATCATGGATCTTCGACTTCCTGGAATGAGTGGTGTTGATGCGATCACGCATATTCGCCGCGATTTTCCTTCCGCCCGTATACTTGTGCTCACTACGTTCGACGGCGATGAAAATATCTTCCGCGCCTTGCAGGCCGGAGCGCGCGGCTATCTGCTCAAAGATATGTTCGGAGATGAGCTGATGGAGGCGATCCGCTCGGTGCATGCGGGCAAGACACGCATACCCGCCCCTATTGCGCAACGCCTTGCGGAGCGGATGGGCGGTCCTTCGCTAACGAATCGCGAGCTCGATGTCTTGAAGCTGATCGTGGCGGGTAAGAGCAATAAGGATATCGGGGCCGAGCTGGCAATCTCGGAAGCGACCGTTAAAACACATATCAACAGTATTCTGAGCAAGCTCGGCGTTTCCGATCGCACACAGGCCGCTACGACAGCCCTCCAGCGCGGCATCGTCGAATTACCGCAATAGCAATGATCCGAACTTTAGTTTTGATAACCGGCTTCGCATCGCTCCTGAACGCAGTCCAGGGCGCAACATCCGGAATGAGCGAGTGGCGCACTGCAACGGAAAATGAGCTGAGAACGATTATCCCCGCCCGGGCGCCGGTCGAGAAGGAGCGGATCGAGACGGAGTTTCGCACGGCATCGGGAATTACCGACGGCAAAGGAAAATTCGTTGCAGGAGTGGTCCTGATCACCGCGGGTTACTCAGCAGAGGGCAAATACTCCCACTTCTTCCTGACCCAGGTCCCCATCAAGCTGAGAAACCTTTCCCTTAAGCCCGGCGAATATGTTTTCGGTTGGCGGAAGAATGAGGATTCTCTAAGCGTGAGTTTTTATGAGGCCCAAACCGGCAGACTGATCGGGAACGTGGAAGCGGCGCGGAACAGCCGCGTGGGAAGAATCGAATCGTTCCAGGTGCAGCCTCCCAGCGAAAAACCGCTGATACTGATTGGAAGATTCGGCTTTCCGTACAAACTCGGTGAATAGCGCGCCGCAGATCCTGCTAAGTTGTAAGCATGCCGATCTTCGAATACGCTTGCGACGATTGCGGGACAAAGTTTGAAAAGCTGGTCCGGCAGAGCGCAGAGGCCGAACCCGTCCAGTGCCCGTCGTGTGGAGACCGTCATGTTACGACGCAGTACTCAACTTTTGCGGCCCACGCCGGGAAGATGAAAAGTAGTCCGGGGCCCGGCGACGGATGTGGAAGTGGAATGTGCGGCGCGGACTTCTGCCAGACCGGCATGTGCGGGATGGACAGGAATTAGCGGTGCACTGCGCTATTGCCCCGGTAACCGGGCGCATGCTGTCTTGACCGCTTCCACGAAACCATCGAACGACGACGGTTTCGTGATGTATTCCCGGGCCCCCAATGCCAGCGATTTCAGCTTGTCAGCGGATAGCGCAGATGAGGTGAATACGATCACCGCAATATCCCGTAGCCGCGCATCATGCTGCATTTCAGACAGGACCTCGAGACCGTTCTTTCGAGGCAGATTCAGATCAAGCAGCATCAGATCGGGCTTCGGAGCTTTTTCGTAAGCACCCGAGCAACGAAGAAACGCGAGGGCCTGTTCTCCATCAGATACGCGGTACAACTTGACCTGGATGTCGGCCTCTCTTAAAGCCGTCTCCAGAAGGAATACGGCTGCGTCTTCATCCTCGACATACAACAAGACACTCTCACCCATGCCGACCCGATAGCTATAGACGCAAAGCCCGGGCTATGAGTGTCTGTGGAACAAAGGGCAAATTTATTGGCGGTTTAGGTCTCAGGCGGGAGCGCGCTTGACTTTCGTTCTTTATTCGCCCACACTGGAACCGGGGTGCACGATGGCGCTGACTCGCAGACAGAAAGAGGTGATGGATTTCCTCACAGCTTTTATGAAGAAGCACGGGTACAGTCCAAGCTATGAAGAGGTTGCCGCAGGGCTCGGACTGGCGTCTCTGGCTACGGTTCACAAGCATATCCAGGCGCTGGAGGCGAAGCAGTATCTGCGCCGCAACTATAATCACAGCCGTTCCTTGGAGATTGGTGAGAGGTATTTGGAGGAGGAAAAGGCCCGCGTTCAGTTCGGTGGCAACGGCAGCATTCCTTTGCTGGGCCGGATTGCCGCCGGCGCACCCGTAGAAGCAATTGCGGATCCCGAACCGCTACATTTCTCCGATTTCGTAAAGGACGAAAACACCTTTGCCTTACAAGTTCGCGGGGATTCGATGATAGAGGATCACATTTGCGGGGGAGATTTCGTGCTCGTGGAAAAAACTGATGCAGTAAAGAACGGCGACATTGTGGTGGCTCTGGTCGATGGCGCCGATGCGACTTTGAAGCGTTATTATCTGGAGCCGGACGGCCGGGTGCGATTGCAGCCTGCCAACTCCTCGATGGCGCCTATATTCGTCGACCCCTCACAGCTGCAGATTCAAGGACGTCTTCTCGCCGTCATGCGTAAATACTAGCCGCGATGGGTTAACCCGTATCTGGATGTTAAACTTCGAATGAGTGACGGAGCCGGTCAGAGCGCATCAGCCTGCTAAGGACAGTCTCGGTAAACGACTTATCTTCTGGGATTTCGCGCGTGCGTCCTGGCAATACGATGTAGTGGTCGCGCTGATTTTGCTATTCATTTTCGCTACTCCCCGCGATTGGTTTCATGACCAGCCCAAAGCTGCCAGCGTCGTTCTTCTGTCTTCACTGCACGGCTCAAACCGTGTGTTTATCGCTACCGAACTGCTGGATCCTGTTCCGGAACAGGGTCGCGCGCAGAGGGCTGAAGGTCTGATCCGGCAGCGAACCGGGAAAACGTGGCATGTTGTTCGCGTGGAGCCGATACGCGATGAAACCGAGCGCGAAGTGAAAGGCTTCATAGCGTATACTGCGCCGTAAGAACTGCGTCTTCTAAAAAGAGCGATGAGAAAGCTTTTACCGGCACTGTGCCTTTTCGTATGCGCGCTCGAGGGCAGCGCTCAGACTGTGGATGCCGTTCTGGCGCGCATGGATCAGGCCGCTCCGCGCTTCCGCGCGATGTCTGCAGACGTCGAAATGACGACCTTTACGGCCATCATTGGGGACAAAACCGTTGAACACGGTACGCTCAAGATGCAGCGCCTTAAGTCCGGCGATGTACGTGCCGTGATCGATTTCTCGGCCCAGACGGACGCGCGCCAGATCGCTTTTCTCGGCAAAATTATCCGTATATACTATCCGAATTTGAAGACGTATCAGGATTACGATGTCGGTAAGAACTCCGATGTTCTGAATCAATTCCTACTACTTGGCTTCGGCTCCTCCGGGACGGAACTCTCGAGAAGCTATGCGGTATCCGCGGACGGGTCTGAAAAAGTTGCAGGGCAGGATACGACAAAACTACGTCTTGTTCCGAACGACCCCAAAGTGAAAGAAAGGTTGAGCCGGATTGAAATGTGGATTCCAAATGACGCTGCCTATCCGATTCAGCAGCAGTTCTTTGAGCCATCGGGAAATTACCGCATCGTAACCTACATGAACGTGAGGATTAACCCCCCCATGAAAGGCACTTTGGAATTGAAGTTGCCCTCCGGTGCTAAGAAACAGGGCTGAATGCCCGTAAATCTCTCGGATACTGCCAGGAACGATGAACGATCCTAAGAGAGCCTCAGGGCGCCTCGCTTTTATCGATTGGACACGCGGATTGGCCGCCGTGGTCATGATTCAGGGACATACGTTCGACTCGTTCACACGGAGTAATCTTCGCGGTCAGGGGCCTTTCATGCTTTCGCAATTTTTCGGCGGCCTGCCCCCGGCGATTTTCCTATTCCTGACCGGTATCACATTTGCCTTTCTGATGCACAGCCAGGAAAGACAGGGCGCGAGCGGCTGGCGGCGAATTGTGGCGGCCCTGAAGCGTTCGCGTTACCTGTTCCTGCTCGCGTTCTTGTTTCGGCTCCAGATGTACGTGTTTGGCTTTCCCGGCAGCCCCGCCGGCGAACTGCTGCGGGTCGACATCCTCAACTGCATGGGCATGGCCATGCTTCTCTTCGCGCCTATGGCGGTATTCAGCACCTTGGAGCGAATTAAGCTGTGCACGGTTCTAGGGTTAGTAGTAGCAGGTCTTGCTCCGGTAGTGAGCATGATCGACCCATCCGGCGTCCCACGGTTGATCCAGTCGTACTTCTTCCCGAGCTACAACTACTTCGGCTTCTTCCCGTGGGCATCTTTCCTGGCCTTCGGCATGGCTGCCGGCAGCCTGCTGCGGATCATAAAGAAGGAGGACATGCAGGAGGCCATGCTGTGGACCATGACTATCGGGCTTGGCACAGCTGGCATCGCGTACTATTTTTCAAACTTGCCGTATTCGATTTATCCCAAGAGCGAGTTCTGGCTCAATAGTCCGGCCTTGATCCTGATCAAGCTAGGTGTCGTCCTCGCAATCCTGTCGCTGGCGTTTCTTTGGGTGCATTTGGGCGCGCCGCAAAGATGGAGTCTCTTCCGGCAACTCGGAACTACGTCGCTGCTTGTGTATTGGGTGCACATCGAACTGGTTTACGGCCGCTGGTTCGGGATCTGGAAGGAAGGGCTGAGCGTCGCCCAGGTCATGGCGTTTACCGCGGTTCTGCTTGTCTTGCTCACAGTGCTATCGATGCTGAGGACGCGATACCGCTCTGCTGGCTCGTTCTTCAGAGCCATCCCCGTCCCGTTAGTACGAGGCGCCTCAGGAGATTGATATCTGCGCTCCAAATGTTTCGTTAGACTTTAGGCAGGACCGCGCCGCACGGCAGGATGCGGGATCGAAACAGCAACCTGAACACGAAACGCATGCGTTTACTGGTAGTGGAAGATGAGAAGCGAATCGCCGATTTCCTTTCGCGTGGTTTGCAGAGCGCCGGTTATGCAGTCGACGTAGTACACAGCGGCGGAGATGCGATCGAGAGAGTCCATTCAACCGAGTACGACCTAGTTATTCTCGACCTTGGCCTGCCCGATGTGGACGGTCTCACCGTTTTGCAAAAGATAAGGAACCGCAAAACGATACCGCCGATCCTGATTCTAAGCGCCCGCGATTCGGTAGATGACCGGGTTAAGGGCCTGGAGTTGGGCGCCGACGATTACCTGGTAAAGCCTTTCGCTTTCGTTGAATTGCTGGCGCGGACGCGCGTCCTTCTGCGACGCGGACAGCCGACTCCGGAGAAACTGCAGGTTGGCGACTTGAGCCTAGACTGCATCCGGCGTAAAGTGACACGCAGCAACGAGAATATCGAGCTCGCCCCTAAGGAATTCAGCATTCTCGAATACATGATGCGAAACCGGGGACGCCCATTGAGCCGTACCATGATTGTGGAGCACGTCTGGGATATGGACTATGACGGGCTCACGAATATCGTGGACGTCTACATCCGGCATCTGCGCAGCAAGATCGACGATAAATTCGCTAATAAGATGATCCACACCGTGCGTGGAATCGGATACATGCTGGACATCGCCGAAGACCAGCAAGGCGCGCCTGCAGCAATCGCCGGCACGTGATTTCATATGCTCTGGGAAAGAGTTCGCCGGGTCAAACTGTTCCGAACCCTGAGATTTCGTCTGGCGAGCACATTCCTGCTGCTCCTTGCGATCGTGCTGGCCCTCGTTGCAGTGGTAGGAACAATCACCCTTCGCAGCCTTCTCGCGACGCAAAGCGAGGAGGTCCTTCGCGAGCAACTCGCCGCCATACGAGGATATATCCAGTTCGATGACCAGGGAATGCCGTACTGGTTCGTGGATCCTTCCGATTCGGAGGAGGAGGCGGCAGTAGGCCGGCTGAAAACCATCTTTGTCATCGCGAACGATCTGGGGGAGCCATGGCGAGCGTCTGATGACCCTGCGCTCAGCGAGCTGTACAACGCGAAAGAGGTGCGGTATGAACTCCAGCAAATTGAAAGCACAAAAGAGCCGTATTTGAAGACCTTCATCTCCAAAGACAACATTCCCTACGAAGTAATCAGCAGCGTGATGATCGACGGGAAGCATGGGAAAAAGTGGTACGTCGCACAAGGAAGGAGCCTTGCGACCGACCAGGTTCTGACGCGCCGTTTTCGCCGCAACTTTTTGATCTTCCTTCCTATCGCGCTTGTGATTTGCGCACTTGTAAGTTGGTACTCGGCAGGTAAGGCGCTCTCGGCCTTACACTCCGTAGAGGCGGCAGCGCAGGATATCACGGGCTCAAATCTGGGCCTGCAGATCCCAAAACGCGGCGCCGATGATGAGCTTGATCGCCTAATCGACTCTTTCAATGCGATGAGCGGACGCCTGAAATCTTCTTTCGAGCAGATCCGCCAATTCTCCACTGATGTTTCACACGAGTTGCGAACGCCGCTAACAGCGATTCAGGGCCAACTGGAAGTAGCGCTCTTTACAGCCACACGCAAAGAACAATTGCAGGAAGCGGTAGAGAACGCTCTTCAGGATGTGGAACGGCTATCGAACCTGGTGCGCGCGCTCCTCCTGCTCTCACAGTCGGAGTCGGGGCAGATTCCTATGAACAAGAGCGTGCTGGACCTGTCGCAGTTAGTGGGCGATCTGGTGGACCAGTTCCAGATCCCAGCCGAGGCACATGAAGTGAAGCTCTCACACGCGCCACGAGGGCCAGTCTTGTGCGAGGTGGACCGCACACAGATTGAACGCGTGATAACAAATCTGCTCTCGAACGCGATCAAGTACACGCCGGCGGGAGGATGGATTCGCGCCTACGCCGAACAGGCGGGAAACATCGCCGGTAGCCATGTTCGCATGGTTGTCGAAGATTCGGGCATCGGCATTCCGAGCGACCATCTGTCCCATATCTTCGACCGCTTTTACAGGGTTCCCGATCCGAATCCCGAAAAGGGCCTCGGTTTGGGGCTCAGCTTCGTCGCGGCCATTGTGCATGCTCACGGTGGCAACATCCGGGTTGAGAGCAAAGTCGGAACCGGATCGCGGTTTGAGGTCATTCTGCCTGCAGGCGCGGTGAAGGCGCCCTTGGAAGCGCCCGTTTTACAGAGTTAGTCGAGAATTCGCCGGTACCGCTTTCCCGAAAAAGCGCTCTCCCGCTCTGCGGGATCGCGGCTCAGTTTCGGCTGAGCTTGCCTACCTGTGCAACATGAGTATCGCTATGCGCGCACCGATTGATTCGAGCTACCGTGCGGCTGTGGCTGAGATTTGCTCCGGAGTCCCGGCTGATGATTGTTTCAGGTACTTGTCATACCAAGCCAGGTAGCGCTGATAACGGTCGCGGATGAAACTGGGCCGCGTAAAGCCGTGGAACTCGCCCGGGTAAATAATTAACTGCGTTGGGACTCCCAGTGTCTTGAGCGCTTGATACATCTGCTCGCCACCCGCGAGCGGGACATTGAAATCCTTGTCGCCGCCCATGAAGAGCGTCGGCGTGCGAATGCGGTCGGCATGAAAGAAGGGGTACGAGACTTTAATCCAGCCATCCATATTCTTCCAGGGCGGACCTAATTCGTTGTCGTACTGGAACACGTACTCATCGAGACCGTACATGGAGATCTGGTTGGCGCTGCCGGCGCCGCTGATGGCCGCCTTGAAGCGCCCGTCACAAGCGATGGTGTAGTCGGTAAGAATGCCACCGTAGCTCCAGCCGCCGATCCCGAGGCGCTCCGGATCGGCAATGCCCATGCCGATGACGTGATCGACGCCGGCCAGAAGGTCGGCAACTTCCTTGTCGCCCCAATCGGCAAAGATTGTGCGCTGGTATTTTTCGCCCCGCCCAGAACTGCCGCGGTAATTCACGTGGAGAACGACGTATCCGTTCGCCGCGAATAACTGGTCATCAAACCGGAAATCGTACCCGTCCTGACCATTCGGTCCGCCATGGATGCGGAGAAGCGTGGGATACTTCTTTCCCGCTTCAAACGCCGCCGGCTTGACCACGAGCCCGTGCACTTCGGTTCCGTCCTTCGACTTGAACTCGATGTCTTCCACAGTTCCCAGGCGAAGCCCGGAAAGAAAGGCATCGTTGTGGGTGGTTAGTTTACGAAGTGAACCGCCGTCCACAGCGAACAACTCGTCCGGCGCGTTAGCGGTTGATACAAGTAAAGCCGTATGGCCGGCCTTCGAAGAAAGATCGGATACAACGAGCTTTCCTCCAATAAGGCGCTCGACAGAGCCGCCCTGCACGGATACTTGTACCGGGTATTCGGAGCGGTCGTCAGCCTCGACCGCAAGGATGGATTGGCCGTCGGGAGTGAAAGCAGGGAGCGAGACGCCCCGATCCAGATTGCCGGTTAGCAAGCGCGGCGCGCCTCCATCCGCCGGCACAAGGGCGAGACGGAATTCCTGATAGGCACTGTACTTTGGAGCGAGCCCTTGAAGATAGGCGATCAGTTTGCCATCGGGACTCCAGGCCAATCTCCCGTTGTCCGGCCCCGGGTTCGTAGTCAGCCTGCGGGCAGTGGAGTTGGGATGTGCATCGACCACGAAAACGTCGGTATTCTCGGTCCGGTCCGGATCTTTGTCCTGTTTGCTGATGAACGCAATCCTGTTCCCGTCTGACGACCAAACCGCTTCGGTTTCATCGAAATCGCCTTTGGTGACCTGGTCCAATTTCCCCGTCGCGATATCGAATGTATAAATATGGTTGTGCTTCGGCCCGAGATATCCGACGATATCTTCCTTGAAGTGATAGCGGTCGATCACGACGGGCTTTGGCGGCTTCGGTTTCTCGTCTGAGCCCGGTTTGGCGTTCTCCGTGTCCGGCTGCAGCTTCTCCTCCAGAACCAGCAGAAGTTTTTTCGAATCCGGCGACCACTCGTGCCCCGATATCGTGTAGTCCTTTAGATGAGTGAGTTGACGCGCTTCCCCGCCCCGCCGATCCATGATCCAGATCTGCGAACCTTTCGCTTTCCCGGGTCGTGAGGAAACAAACGAAAGATATTTGCCATCCGGGCTCCAGCGCGGCGAGCTCCCCGATTCGTTGCCATAGGTCAACTGAACGCTCTGCAAACCGTCCCAGCTCGTCATCCAGATATGGCTCACTTCCTTGTCGTCTTCTTTGTCAGCGCTCGACACGGTGTAGGCCACCCACTTGCCGTCGGAAGAAACCTCGGGATCGGCTACCCGCTGAAGGCGGTAGATGTCGTCGGCAGCCACGGATCGTTTGGCAGTCTGAGCAACAAGAGGAAGAGCTGTGGCAAGAAGAATAGAAAACGGGACGCGCGGTCGCATACGGAGCAAAGACTACTATACGCGACACGGACGGCACGCCGTAGGGTTAACCTATCTGTCTAAGACAGCAATTCGGCGGCCCGCTTCGCAAAATAGGTCAAGATAAAATCCGCACCGGCACGGCGAATACTGGTCAGCGATTCCAGAATGCTTCTATCTAAATCGAGCCAACCTTTCTCCGCCGCAGCCATGATCATGCTGAATTCCCCGCTTACCTGATATGCGCCCAAAGGAACGTCAAAGGTGCTGCGAGCCGCGCTTATCACGTCGAGATAGGGCAGGGCCGGCTTGACCATGATCATGTCCGCCCCTTCCTCCAGGTCGAGAGCGATCTCGCGAATGGCGTCTCGTGCATTGGCAGGATCCATTTGATAACTGCGGCGATCTCCAAACTGGGGGGTCGATTCCGCCGCCTCCCGAAACGGCCCATAGAAAACCGACGCATATTTCGCGGCATAGGAGAGAATCGGCGTGTTCGTGAAACCGGCTCGGTCCAGCGTTTGGCGGATCGCGCCCACCCGGCCATCCATCATGTCGCTGGGCGCGACAACGTCGGCTCCCGAGCAGGCGTGCGATACGGCCGTTTTCGACAACCATTCGAGAGTCGTATCGTTATCTACATCGCCGTCCTTTACGAACCCGCAGTGACCGTGGCTGGTGTATTCGCAATTACAGACATCAGTGATGACAAGGAGTCCGGGAACTTCCTTCTTCAACGCTCGAACCGCCCGTTGTGTGATCCCATCCGGATCATATGCCCCTGAAGCCAATTCATCCTTTTCCTCCGGAATCCCGAACAGGATGACTCCGCCAATTCCCAGGCTCTTACACGTTTCAGCCTCCCGGACCAGGTTGTCCACAGACAGCTGGGCGTGCCCGGGCATGGAACGAATCGGTCTGCGAATCCCTTCACCAGGACACACGAACAGCGGCAGAATAAAGTGCGATACGGAAAGATGAGTTTCGCGCACGAGCCGCCGTATCAGCTCAGAGGATCGCAAGCGCCTAGATCGGTGTACGGGAAAGGCCATCTGAATTCTACATTCCAGTGTGTCAAAGGTTCTTCGCAGAGAATGGCGATATGGGACGAGACGATCGGCTTTCCGCCAGGCGCTGGCTTGTCAGCGGCAGAGTACAAGGGGTGGGATTCCGTTACTTCGTTCAGGACAGGGCCCTTGAACTGGGTCTCCGCGGGTTCGCCCGCAACCTGGCGGATGGCCGTGTTGAGGTCTACGCAACGGGCTCCGAAGAAAAATTGAGCGACCTGGCGGCAGCTCTTCACACCGGACCGCGCATGGCGGACGTTCGAACCGTGGATGAGCGAGCTGAAGCGGTGAAGGATTTTCCCGGTTTCAATATCCGATGAACCTACAGGCCGGAGATTTCATCAACGGCCTGGTTTACTACTTGGTTCATCCGCGCCAGGCACTGGTCGACAACGGCTGCCTCCGTCTGAGCCAGTGCCCAATTCTTACTGTCGACGGCCTCGCGCACGCCGGGGATGGTCTTTACTCCATAGCCCGTGTAAAAGCCCGGCGCGTAGATCTGATGCTTGTACCAGTCGCGATTCGGCAGGCCTTCGGGGCGAGTCAATGCGCGTTCCGTGCCGATCAATGATTCGTTCAGAAGCTGCAGGCGATTTGCGTTCACGCCGTCCTTGGCCATTGCCGCACGGAGCAAGGCATCGTATCTTTCCCCGGCCTTTTTCAGGTTCGCGAGTTGCTGCCGCATTGCCGTGAACATCATGGGATGTCCGTTCTTCTTGGTTTCCTTTTCAATCTCGTCCACGTATCCGGTCACGGTATTCGCAAAATGCCCGAACTCAAAAGGCAGCACTGAGCAATCGGCAAGCCGCAAAGCCGCAGTAGCGGTGAACTGCGAAAGCGCTCTGCCATCCACGTAGCTCGCATCGGAAAAATGCCTGTACCAGTAAATGGAATCGTAGATGGAATGATAGATGCCGCTCTTCGTGTCTCCGCCAAAACCCTCGTTCATGCTGGCAATCCCGAGATAGTCGAGGAAGCCGACGTAATCAGAGCCGGCTCCCAGCGCCCCGATCGTGAACGACTTCTGCGGTTGCGCCGGACGAGATTCCTCGTCGGTATCTTCCGTCTTCTGATGATGGAGCGCCGCATACGCCAAGTTTGTATTGGATCCCGGTTGCGCAATCGAGCTTGCCACTTCAGTGGCAAATTCTTCCAGCGTGTGCGAGCCGCTCACCCGTATCCAGCCCTTCGCGGTGCTATCTGAATTCAGATACGCCACGGCTTTCTGCTTCAGCTCGTCCTGATGCTTTTCGGCCCACTCCGTCGAGCCCAGCAGGCCGAACTCTTCCCCATCCCAGAGCGCGATCTTTATGGTTCGTTTCGGTTTCCAGCCGTTCTTTTGAAGGGTGGCCAGCGAACGCGTGGTTTCCATCAGCGCCGCCGCGCCGGAAACGGGATCGTCGGCGCCATTGACCCACGCATCGTGGTGATTCCCTACGATCACCCACTCGTCGGGAGATTCAGAGCCGGGAATCGTCGCGATGACATCGTACAGCGGCCGCGTGGACCAATCGTAATCGGTCTTGATATGTACCCGCGTGCTCCCGGGACCAGCATGATACGTAATTGCCAGAGCTCCTCTCCAGTCGCGGGGGACAAGCGGTCCGGTCAGTTGTTCCAGAATCGGCTGCGCATCTGCATAAGAAAGAGGCAGCACGGGGATTTTCATCAACGACTTTGCTTCGGAGATCGGCAGCCGCTTCGAACCTTTTTCGGAGGCCCATCCGGGGGAAAGCGGGTCACCGGGGTAAAGCGGCATGTCCACGACGCTACCGCGCTGCACGCCTTCCGCCGGACGCATCGGACCCTTCGTAAAGACGTCGCCTTCGAAATAACCATCTTCGTGCGGGTCTGAATATATCAGGCAAGCAATTGCACCATGCTCGGCCGCGACTTTGACCTTAATGCCTCGCCAGCTCTTGCCGTAACGGGCAATCACGATTTTGCCTTTCACATCGATCCCCTGCTTTGCCAGCCAATCGTAGTCTTCCGGCACGCCGAAATTGGCATACACCACTTCACCGGTCACATCACCGGTTGCGCCGTACGCATTGAACGTAGGCAACTGGTTGGGATCGCTCGTGTCCGGGTCGTGAGGAACTGCGGGTTCTTTCAGCTTCGCCACAGAGGGTTTCGGGCTAATCACTTCGACCTGGCGAACGGTCGGATAGGGCATGAGCGCCTCGAACTCTTCGATCCTGGCGTCCAAGCCCCATTCCTTGAACATGCCGAGTATGTATTCGGCCACCGTTTTTGAGCGCGGAGACCCGGCGTGATGCGGCTGCGCGGCAATGAAATCTACGTATTGCTGCAACCGTACCGTATCCGGAACGGCTTGCGCCTGCCGTTCAAGTTTCTGTTCCGCTGCGATGTCTTTGGTCTTGAAGCCGCGCATCGACGTGGTCTGCGCAACAGCGCAGACCGGCAGTGCGCAGATAAGCAGGGAAAGAGCAGGTCTCATAGAATCCACTCATTCTAGCCTGCGAGTGGGAGTGCT
Organism: Bryobacteraceae bacterium; assembly: GCA_036557345.1. GTDB lineage: Bacteria > Acidobacteriota > Terriglobia > Bryobacterales > Bryobacteraceae > Bog-105. Next base: position 36,074 of record DATBHS010000090.1, on the reverse strand, counting down.
CGGTAGCAACAGTGGTCAGCTAAGCTACAGGCATGGAGTTGATTTTCGAGATTCGCGATGCGGAGGAAGGCGGCTATTGGGCCCGTGCGCTCGGGTATGCGATCTTCACCCAAGGGGAAACTTGGGAGGAGCTCCGCGGCAACGTTCTCGAGGCCATATCGGTCCACTTTGAAGATGCTCCGAACCGCCCGCGCCTTGCCCAATTACATTACGTTAAGGACGAATTAATCCCCTTGGAAGCCGCGTGAAGCTTCCACGCGGTATATCCGGAGATCAGCTGATTCGAGCACTCGGACATCTGGACTACAAAATCGTTCGTCAGAGAGGCAGCCACATCCGATTGCGGCATGACGGCCCTCCTCCTCATTCGATTACAGTCCCTCTTCACAATCCGCTGAAGACAGGCACGCTTCATGGCATCCTTGTTGAAGTTTCTCAAATGAGGTCGGTCGCGATCGAAACTCTGATGACTTTGCTTTGAGTTCTTGGTGTGGCTGTGCGCTCGGTGATCGCATCCGGCGCTACTCAGTCAGCGTCCAATATCCCGCTCGTGCGTGAACGCGCCAATCTCCAGGGTTCCGAACGCTAACGGATAATCGGTGATAACCCGCCGGCTGCGGTTCAGGCGGCACAAACGTCAACAGGTAGCGGTTGTGAATCTCGGTTCCGATCGCGGATAGCTGCGTTTCGAGACCGTGAAGAGTAGTGAACTTGCTGTGGCCTCCTCCGCTGGCTTGTGCCAGAGCTTCTGCGATGTTCACCTTAGCAAGGCGGGCTAACTCGGTACCAATGGCCAAAAGATTCATGCCTCCTCCTGCCTGGCCGGTCGGATCATATAGCCCCGGTTCATCGGGCAGTGGCTGGCGATCTGAAGCCTTTTGCGTGAAGGCAGTTGTGTAAGCCGAGTAGGAAACGGTATAAACGGCGACATCGTTCTTCTGCGCCTTCCCGGCAACATCCGCAAAATGGGCCTTGCTCTGGCGATCGCGCGACTCGCTTATCAACACGATCACGCGGCGCGCCTGCTCTTTTCTTACGGCGAGCATGTCACACGCCAGACTTACGGCATCGAGAAGACGGCCCGCATCGCCGGCCGCCCGGACCTTTTTGAAGGTCTCTTCGAGGACATCGGGATCCGGCGTGAAATCCTGCGCAACGCGTACTTCATCGGAAGCGGTTACAACGGCTGCAAGACTAGGCGATCCCGTCTCCATATCATTCGTAATGTAGTTGCTGATGACCGATCCCGTCTTCCTGATCTTGGCCAGAGCCGGCTCGCTTGCGTCATTGACTTCAAGAACAATTACAGCGTAAACAGGGAGAGCATCGGAATCGCGCGAGATCATTCGCACAGCCTGCGGCTTTTCGTCGGTCAGTACGATGAAATCGCTCGCTGTCAGGCTTTCAACCGGCTTGCCTGCTTTTGCTGTCACCGAAACCGGAACGATGACCTCGTGCACCCGCGCACGAAATCGCGGCTCCTGCGCCCATACGGCCGCGGCAAGAAAGACGAATACCGCCGGTTTCACTGTGCCCGGAGACGCGCCGGCACTCGGTTTCGTTTCCTAAACTGCCGAAGACCCTATTGCGCTATGGCTGCGGCTTTCTGCTCCGGCTCTTCCTGCGGTTCGACATTGCTGTTGAAGCTGTATCCGAACCCGCGGACGGACCGGATGAACAAAGGATTCGCCGGATCGCTTTCAATTTTCTGGCGTAAGCGAAGAATATACACATCCACAGTGCGATCCGTAACAGCGCGATCGTGCCCCCAAACCGCGTCGAGGAGTTGCTCGCGGCTGAATACGACGCCTCGACGATTCATCAAAAACTCGAGAAGACGGAATTCGGTTGCGGTGAGCGTCAGGGGGGAACCGTCCAGGCGGACTTCGCAACTGCTCCGATCCAGCTCGAGCGCCGCGGCTCTCAAGACGCGGGTGGCCGTCGCCTGACCGCGAAATTGGATCTTGATTCGCGCGATGAGTTCGCGGATGAAGAATGGCTTTACTATGTAGTCGTTGGCGCCGAGCTCCAGGCCCACAATTCGGTCGGTCTCCGAAGCCCTCGCGGTGAGAAAAATAATCGGTATGTGCGCCAGTTCCGGATGTTGACGGATGGTTTTGCAGATATCCAGGCCATCCGAATCGGGCAGCATGATATCCAACAGGATCAGGTCTGGCCGCTCCCGGCGGCACAGCTCTGCGACTCCCCGGCCGGTCTGTAGGCCGACGCAAGCGAAGCCTTCTTTCTCCAGGTTGTACTTCAATAGCGCATAGAGGTCGGCGTCATCTTCGATGAGGGCGATTTTTCTCATATGTTGGCAGGATAGAAACCATCCCCAAGCCAGAGTAACCGGACAATCATTACAATCATGTCACAAGGCAGTGAATTCCGTCTGAATCACCTTGGATTGGCAGCCTTCCTTTCTCTCGCAATTGATATAAGCTGAAAGCGGAATGAACCGGTACGAGGAGCGCGCGCAAAAGCAGCGGCGAGCGGCCTTGCGATCCTCTATGACGATGGGAACGGCAGGCGTTGCCTTAGTTGTAGTCGTCCTTTTGATTATGGGCCTCAGCAGTTCAGCCCCGCCCCGATTCTTCACCGAGGCAGCGATTGCTGCGGCCATTCTTCTTCTTATTCTCCGGCAGTTGAGCCGCCGGATGAAGCACAGAACCCCAAAGGCCGCTGAGCCAGATCCAAAATCCAGATTGAATCTCGACTAGGCGCAAGAGACAAGCTGAGGTGGACCGCCGTGACTTCTTAAACACTACGCTCATGGCGAGTGCGCTCAGCCCGTCGACAACAGCCCAAAGGAATTCACAAGCCGCAAGCGTAGCGATTGAGCGCTCCGTTTCGGGAACGCCGCACAAAGGCAAGGTTCTTGCGCTGATAACACCTCATCTCGACGATGGTCCGATCTTTGCGGGCGGCACCATCGCGAAACTGCTCAACGAGGGATACGCAGGCTACCTGATTCGCACCAGCAATGACGAAAAGGACTCATATCGACTCAGCTTAGGAGAAACGGTGCTGGCGAACGAGCGGGACGCGCATGATTTCGTCAAAGTCACGAACCTGAAGCAGGTCTTCGATCTGGGTTATCGGAATCATAGGATGGATGAGGCCAGCCGCACGGAGCTGCGCGCCCGCTTGATCTTTCTTTTCCGGTTACTTAAGGTCAACACGATCCTGAGCTATGACCCGTGGGGTCACTACGAAGAGAACCCGGATCATTATGTCACCGCACAGTGCGTCGAGGCGGCATGCTGGATGGCGGGTGGCCACTTGGACCTACCCGAACATTTTGCGGCGGGTCTGAAGCCCCAGAGTGTGACAGAGAAGTATTATTTCGCCAGGGGACCACAGCTCGTGAACCGGGTTGTCGACATCGCGCCGTTCCTCGAAGCGAAGCTTCGCGCGATACGGTGCTGCCGGACCATGTTGGATCACATGGTGGAGGATCTCAATGCATCACTAGCCGCGCGGAACCGGCGCGTTCCGGCGCTCACAGGCGATAAAGACGGCGCGATTGGGGAGTATGCGAAGGCTGTGTTTCAGGAGCGCGATCGCACCGTGGGACAGAAGTATGGACTGGAATACGCGGAAGAGTTCCATTACGTCGGCCCCGACACTTCGCTCGATGCATACGTTTCGCGCCACGCGGTTCCGCTATGAAGCCCCACTGCCAGCCGCTTTGACACGTTCCTTGCCAATCCGCTAGACTAAAAAGTTCGAGTTTTCGAGCGGAGAGAATAAGTCTGTCCATGCGCACTGAGTTTCCGTCCAGCCACGAACTAACCCGTGCCTGGCACGTGATTGATGCCAACGACGCCGTCCTGGGACGAGTGGCGAGTCGTGCCGCTATGCTTTTGATGGGCAAGCATAAACCCGTCTACACGCCATCGATGGACACAGGCGATCACGTAATCATCGTAAACGCCGCAAAGGTAAAACTGACGGGCGGCAAAGAGGGTCAGAAATTGTACCGCCGCCACACCGGGTACCCCGGTGGCTTGATTGAAACGGGCGCTCGCCGCATGCGTGAAACGCGCCCGGAGCGGCTACTGGAACTCGCCGTTTCGGGCATGCTGCCCAAGACCAAGCTGGGCAAACAGATGTACCGGAAGCTGAAAGTCTACGCCGGCGAACATCACCCGCATCAGGCTCAAAAGCCTGTACGGTTGGCGGTTTAACATAAGGAAAGAAGAGAATTAGTGCCAGCGAAGTTAGTGCAACAGTTAGGAACCGGGCGGCGCAAGACTGCGACTGCACGCGTATTTTTGCGACCCGGAAAGGGCCAAATCACCGTCAATGACCGGCCTTTCGAGAACTATTTCGTCAGCGAGTCGGCCCGCGCGTATGTGCGGCAGCCGCTGCTGGCTACCGAGACGGCGGAACGCTTCGATATCCTGATCACCGCTCATGGTGGCGGGATCAGCGGGCAGGCCGGCGCGGCGCGCCTCGGTATCGCGCGCGCTTTGATTGAATTTAACTCCGAGCTGCGGGGGAAGCTCAAGCAACTCGGGTTTCTTACGCGCGATGCTCGCGCACATGAGCGAAAGAAGTACGGTCAGAAGGGCGCGCGCAAGCGCTTCCAGTTCTCCAAACGCTAGTACCTCTTCTCGTTTTACAATCAGAACCGCGGACGGGGAGTTTCAGGGCTCTTCTTTCGCATAACCGGATTCGATCCGAATTGCGCAAATTCCGCTTTGGGCCGCGCAGATTCTTGCGGTTGCGTCCGTCGCTATATCGTCAGGAGGCAGATTGCCATCTATTTCGATGAAGGAATTGCTCGAAGCCGGCGTTCACTTCGGGCACCAGACCAAGCGCTGGAATCCAAAGATGAAGGAATACATCTTTGGCGAACGTAACGGCATTTACATCATCGACCTGCAAAAGACTCTGAAGTTATTCAAAGATGCGATGCGGTACGTCGGAGAGATGGCCGCGCAGGGGAAAACTGTTCTTTTCGTCGGCACGAAACGCCAGGCGCAGGAAGCCATTGCCGAAGAAGCTAATCGCTGCTCGCAGTTTTACGTCAACCAGCGCTGGTTGGGCGGGCTGCTTACCAATATCTCCACCGTGCAGCGTTCCATCAAGCGCCTCAAGGAACTGGATGCCATGTCGGCGGATAACGCGTACGAAGGCCGTGCCAAAAAGGAAGTCGGGCGGCTCGAGCGCGAGCGCAAGCACCTAGAACAGAATCTAGCCGGCATCAAGGACATGAACGGCCTGCCAGACCTGCTGTTTGTCATCGATTCGAATAAGGAAGCCATCGCGGTCAGCGAAGCCCGCAAGCTGGGAATTCCGGTGGTGGCGGTCGTCGATACCAACTGCGATCCGGACCAGGTCGACTATGTCATTCCAGGCAACGACGACGCCCTTCGAGCGATTCGGCTTTTCACCACAAAGATTGCCGATGCAGTGGTGGAAGGGCGCTCACTCACAACGGAACACGACTTCGCTGCGGAGAAGATCGTTAGCGAGGAAGAAGGCGCCGCCGACCATACAGCTGAGGAATACACGCAGTATCTCGATCCGAAATATGCCGAGCAGTTAATGTCGGAGAGCCTCGCTACCAGTAGCGAACCCGAGACTCCCCCGCGTAAAGGCCCCGGTAGCGAAGCGTCCGAGGAAGTCGCCAGTACCATCGTTAGCGAACATTGAGAAAGAAGCCGTCAGCGATTAGCCATCAGCAGCCATCAGCAATTAGCTTTTGGTTTTAAGCTGAAGGCTGATTGCTGACTGCTGACCGCTTAAAAAAATGGCTGAAATTAGCGCACAGTTAGTGAAACAGCTCCGCGAGCGCACCGGAGCTGGCATGATGGATTGCAAGAAAGCGCTTCAAGAGACCAACGGCGACATCGCGGCAGCCGAGGTAGTTCTGCGCAAGCGCGGCATCGCAGGGGCGAGCAAGAAGGAATCCCGATCCACGAAGCAGGGCCTCATCAGCGCATTTATCCGGCCCGATCAGAAGTTCGGCGTCTTGGTGGAAGTGAACTGCGAGTCCGATTTTGTAGCGCGCACCGAGGATTTTCAGAGCCTGGCGTCTGATATCGCGGCACACATTGCGGAGACCAAGCCCAAGCTAGTTCGCCTGGAGGAATTGACCGAAGCGGAGCGCGCCAATTTCAAGCAACACGAAGCCCTGTATGAACAGAAATTCGCCAGAGACCACAACACCACAGTAGGCGAGTTGGTGAAGACCAAGATCGCCAAGCTGGGCGAGAACATCAACGTCTCGCGCTTCGTGAGTTATGAGGTCAACGGCAACGGCGTGGTGGGGAGCTACATTCACCACGGCGCGCAGATCGGCGTCTTGCTTGAAGTGCAGACGAAGTCGGGGAATACCTCCGGCAGACACGAATTCAAGACGCTGGTACACGACATTGCTATGCAAATCGCAGCCGTACCTGCGCAGTATGTCGGGAAAGAGAACGTACCGGCCGATGTGCTGGCCAAAGAGCGTGAAATCCAAAGGGAGCGTGCACGGAGCGAGGGCAAGCCGGAGAAGATGCTGGAGAAGATCGCCGAAGGCCGGATGAGCAAGTTCTACGAAGAGGTGTGTCTGCTCGAACAGCCATTTATTCGCGAGAACACCATCTCGGTTGGCGATCTCATCAAGAGCGCCGGCTCGAAGCTCGGAGACACAATCACAGTTAGCCGGTTCGTGCGGTACAAGGTCGGAGATGCCGGCGATGCTCCCGGCGTGGCTGAAAGCCCTGTACCGGTGACCGCGTAATCTCAGCTTGATCGACGAATACGAATAAGAGGACGGCACGGTCCGGCCGGCCGAAGGGGAACTGCATGCCACAGTATCAGCGAATTCTCTTGAAGATTAGCGGCGAGGCACTTGCGGGTCCTCTTTCTTTTGGTTTAGACCCGGAGCGCGTTATGATGCTCGCCGGAGAAGTTGCCGACGTGGCACGGAAGGGCGTGCAGGTCGGCCTCGTCCTGGGCGGCGGCAATATATTTCGCGGAGTGGCGGCAACCGCCCACGATATGGATCGTGTAACCGGCGACCAAATGGGCATGCTCGCTACCGTCATCAACGCGCTGGCGTTCCAAGATGCATTGGAGCGACTCGGGGTTCCCACGCGCGTCATGACTGCCATCCAAATGCACCAGGTTGCCGAGCCTTACATTCGGCGTCGCGCGATCCGGCATCTGGAGAAAGGCCGTACGGTTGTCTTTGCCGCCGGCACTTCGAATCCGTATTTCTCGACGGATACTGCCGCAACCCTCCGCGGTCTGGAGATTCACGCGCAGATTATCGCCAAGGCCACCAGCGTCGACGGCGTCTATGACAAAGACCCGAAGAAATATCTGGATGCCGTGAAATATGCCGAAGTCAGTTACACCGAGGTTCTTTCGAAAGCGCTGGGCGTGATGGATGCTTCAGCAGTCGCGATGTGCCGTGACAATCGCATGCCGATCATGGTTTTCGATCTGAAGGTGCACGGAAATATAATGCGTATGGCGATGGGCGAGCTGATAGGTACCATGATTCGCTGATCGCGAACAATCGAATCTATGAAACAAGAACATCCAGCCGCCCCGGTCAGCACGTTCAAGAGCGTCAAAGAGGTAGAAGCCAATGCACGCACTCGCATGGAGAAAGTGCTTGGGGACCTGCACAACGAAATGGCCCATATTCGCACAGGGCGTGCCTCGATCGGCCTGCTCGATAGCGTCCGCGTCGACTATTACGGATCGCCTGTCCCTCTCAACCAGGTGGCGCAACTGCACGTTCCCGAGCCTGCCATGATCACTGTGCAGCCCTGGGATGCCTCAACTATCGGAGCAATCGAAAAAGCGATTCGCAGCGCCGATCTCGGTCTCAATCCATCGAACGATGGCAAGATCGTGCGGGTTCCTATCCCGCCGCTCACCGAGGAACGCCGACGCGATCTCGCCAAGAAGCTCAGCCACATCGCCGAAGAACGGCGCGTCGGTTTGCGCAACATTCGCCGCGATGCGAACGATCAGCTCAAAAAGATGCTGAAGGACAAGCTGATCAGCGAAGACGACGAGCGGCAGGCGCTCGACGCCATTCAAAAACTCACCGATGGCCAGATCGGAAAGATTGACCAGGCAGCGAAAGCCAAAGAAAAAGAAATCCTCGAATTCAAATAGTCTCGGGTGTCATCGAGTAGTCACTGCCACGCTCCCAGCAGCCGTCGCAACAGAACGAGTTCTCCCAGGTGGTAAGCGTTGTGATCTGCGAGCAACAATGCCTCGCGCAGGACAGTTTGTCTGTCGGCATGCTTATCTCGTCTCCTTGAAGTAACTATCGAATCCGCCTGGCCCTGAACTCGCCTTCCAGTTTCCAGCTCTTCCCATCCGGTTCCAACGCTTCGCCGGTCCAGCGGAATGAATCCCTTGTAATCTCCGAAAAAATCCAACGAATGGGCCTTCCATCGGCGTGAGTTCCTATCTGGACGACATCCTTGCCGCTCCAGCGGCCAATCAGGTCGTCGCGTTGCCCGGTGACCGGATTGATGTACGTCACGCGCCAGGCCTGAATGGATGAATCCCACACCCGGAGCGTCGTGCCGTACATATTCATGCTTCGGTCCGTTTTCCCCGCGCGTTCAGATGACCGCGGCATAATCCAGACGTCCTGCACGGCGAGTCCTTCGAGCACCCATCCGAAGTGTGCCTCGCCTTTGATGCCTTGCCCCGCGAGGTCCACGCGGTAGTAACGTACGTCCAACTCCCAGTTTCCGATCAACCAGCCATAAACATCCTCTGACGGAGGAATTTCAGACGAACGGCCCGGAGCCGCCAGTACCTGCTGAAATTCTGTGTTCTCCCTTGCTTCAAGAACCATCATTTTTGCTCCTAAACTGGTTATACGGGCAGAGGGAAGGCTCATTCTTGGCAAAAATTGCGGTGGAATTGCAAAGGGCTTTGGCACAGCGCGCAGCAAACGGCGCATCAGGTCATCAGTCTATGCGCCTCCTGGCGCAAGGGCCTGGATGGACAGTACATGATGTTATCTGCACTGCTGGCCCGCAAGACCGTCCTTATGAAGAGCAGCACTCGCGCACATCCATCGCTATCGTGGCGGCCGGCAGCTTTCAGTACCGGTCTCATTCCCGGTCCGGGAGCCAGCGCGAATTGATGACTCCAGGTTCATTGCTGCTCGGCAATGCCGGCCAGATCTTTGAATGCGGGCACGAACATGCTGAGGGGGATCGCTGCCTGTCGTTTCAATACGCACCGGATTATTTCGAGCGGATTGCAGCCGATTCCGGAGTCGGCGGATCGCTACGGCGCTTCCGCGTGCTTCGCGTACCGCCATTGCGCGCTCTGTCGTGCGTGATTGCACGCGCCTGCACCAGTGTAATCGGATCCATACAACCGCCCTGGGAGGAACTCGGCATCCAACTTGCTGCGCGCGCAGTCCACCTTGCCGGAGGTTTGTCGCCGAAGGCGGGCGGCGCTCAGCCCGTGGCGGAAAGGCGGGTGACGCGAACTGTGCGGGAGATCGAGCTCCGTCCGGACGCGGGCCTCACCCTCGAGGAGATGGCGCGTGAAGCGGGCCTGAGTCCGTACCATTTCCTGCGAATCTTTCAGGTCCTGACGGGCGTCACGCCACATCAATATGTTCTGCGGGCGCGCCTGCGGAAGGCGGCAATCCGGCTCGCGGCCCCTGGCGGCGACCGGCGTGCGTCCATCCTCGATATCGCATTTGACTCTGGCTTTGGGGATGTCTCAAACTTCAACCACGCCTTTCGCGCCGAGTTTGGTGTCAGCCCTCGCCGATATAGAAAATTGCACGGCTAAAGGTCGGAGCATCGCGGCGCGAGAAGGATGGTCTTTTTACCGCATCCTTTTGCTGGCTCAAAACATCGTTTTCGGATTTGAAAATCGTTTTTTAGAGAGACTTGACAGCGTTGCTAGACTGATGACTTAAAGAGCTTCAAAATGGCTCCGTTTAGTAGTACGATACGAACTTAGTGCAGGTGGTATGTTTAGCCGGGAAGAGTTCGACCCACTCGCTCCTCAACGGGAAGCAGCGATCTTCTACGGACTTTTCCTGCGCGGGCACTCGGCTGATGCTCTCCGGCGCGATATCGATGTTCCCCGCCCACTGCTTAACAAGTGGTTACACCCGCAGCGCTACGAGGAGGACTTCCGCAATTCTCTGCGCCGCATGTACACGTATCGCAAAAAAGTCCTAGCCATTTTCGACGAATTGGTGTTGAAAGAAAAGCACCGAGCGCGCATCAACTGACTTTTTCCTACCGAGTATGGAATTTCCGATCTACCAAGTCGATGCTTTTACTGCCTCCATTTTCAGGGGGAACCCCGCGGCTGTGTGCCCGCTCCAGTCATGGCTGCCGGACACCAAAATGCAGGCTATTGCGGCGGAAAATAACCTTTCCGAAACAGCTTTTTTTGTTCGTAATGGCGGAAATTTTCAGCTCCGCTGGTTCACGCCCGCCTGCGAAGTGGATCTTTGCGGCCATGCTACTCTTGCGTCCGCCTATGTCCTCTTCCAGGAGCTGCACGAACCCGGCGATACGATTCGGTTTGAGACAAAATCGGGCGAACTGAGCGTCAGGCGGGACAAGGACCGGCTCGTGCTCGACTTTCCAGCACGTCCGCCGCACCGAATCACTCCCGACCCAACGCTCGTTTCCGCGCTCGGTGGCAATCCGGTTGAAGTTCTTGCCGCTCACGACTATCTGGTCTGCTACCAATCCGAGGAAGAGGTCCGCTCTTTATCGCCGGATATGGAAGCGCTCAAAAAGATTGACTGTTTTGCGTTCATTGTTACCGGACCAGGACACGAGTGCGATTTTGTCTCGCGTTTTTTTGCACCGGCAAAGGGCATTCCCGAGGATCCCGTGACTGGCAGGGCCCACTGCACGCTGATCCCGTACTGGGCATCCCGGCTCGGCAAAACCACGCTGTTTGCAAGACAGGTCTCGGCGCGCGGCGGTGAGCTATGGTGCAAGCTGGCGGGGGACCGCGTCGAGATTGCAGGTCAGGCTGCCCTGTTCCTGCGAGGTACGATTTCTATCTAGCTCCGACTAGCTCCGAAAACAGGCATCCCGTTTATTCGTGTCAATTGGTGGCCACGCCTTGGCGCCCTGCGCGAAAATGAAGCTTGCCTGACAAGCGTCCTTCCGTCTGCGCGCTCGATTGTCCCGATGCGTGTTCTCTGCTTGTCGATATCGATCAAGACGGAAAAGCGACCAGGTTGCGCGGTGACCCCTCGCATCCGATTACTCGCGGGTTTCTCTGCGCCAAAGTAACGAAATACCTGGAGCGCGAATACCATCCGGATCGCCTGCTGCATCCGTTACGTAGAACGGGCGCCAAAGGCGAGGGTCGGTTCGAGCGAATCAACTGGGATGAGGCACTGGACGAAATTGCCGGGAAGCTGAAGGCGATTTCAGAGACGTACGGTCCGGAGGCCATTTTACCCTATAGCTACGCCGGGACCATGGGGCTGCTGAACGGCTCCGGTATGGACAGGCGCTTTTTTCACAGGCTCGGAGCGTCCCGCCTGGATCGCACGATCTGTTCGGCAGCTGGCGGCGCGGCGCTGCAGCTTTCTCAGGGTATTCGCCTGGGTATGGAACCCGACCAGTTCGCTCACTCCAGGCTGATCCTTGCCTGGGGCGCGAACATCCTGGGGACTAATATTCATCTGTGGCCCTGGATCGTCGAGGCGCGCCGTAAGGGAGCAAAGTTTTACGTCATTGATCCGGTGCGGAACCGGACCGCGCGAACCGCCGACAAACACTTTGCCGTCAACCCTGGCTCTGATCTCGCCCTTGCGCTGGGGCTGATGCACGTGATTTTGCGGGAATCGCTGCATGACCAGGAGTACATCTATTGCTATGCAAACGGATTCGAGGAGCTGGCCCGCCTTGCCCAAGAGTTTCCGCCGGCTCGTGTTTCGGAACTGACGGGAATTGCCGCACCTGAGATTGAACTCCTTGCTCGCGAGTACGCGAGTATACAACCGGCGGCCATCCGTGTGAACTACGGTGTACAGCGTAGTGAGCGTGGCGGGACAGCCGTGCGCGCCATCGCCGCACTTCCAGTCCTCACCGGCGCGTGGCGCAAGCTTGGCGGCGGCCTTCAGCTAACCACCTCCGGCGCCTTCGCATTCAACCGCGCGGCGCTCGAGCGTCCGGACCTGCAATTTCGTTCGCCACTCGGCCGCCCAGCGCGCCTTGTCAACATGGCCCAACTAGGCCACGCTCTGCTCGAACTAGACCATCCTCGGGTGAAAGCTCTGATGGTCTATAATTCGAATCCTGCTGCGATCGCACCGCATCAAAGCCGCGTAATTCACGGACTGCGGCGTTCGGACCTTTTTACGGTCGTATTGGAACAGTTTCTGACGGATACCGCTCGTCACGCGGAGATCGTGCTTCCTGTGACCACGTTTCTCGAACACACAGACCTATATCTGGCTTACGGGCATTACTATCTCCAGCTCGCGCGCCCCGCACTAAAGGGCCCGGTTGAAGTGAAATCGAATGTGGAAATTTTCCGGCTCCTCGCCGAGCGGATGGGCTTTGACGATTCCTGCTTCCGCGAAAGCGACGAAGATATGATCCGCGGTGCGCTGGCAAACGACTCGCGCTACTTTGAAGGCGTCACCTTTGAAAGGTTGGAGCAGGAACGCTCGATTCGATTGAATGTTGCGCCGCCGGGAGAGCCGTTTTTACCTTTCGCGAAGGGAAAGTTCCGAACCCCGTCAGGCAGATTTGAATTCGGAGCAGAGTCGCTCGCTTATCATCCTCCCGAAGAATCCAGGCATGGCAAATCGGAACTCGTAAGCCGCTACCCGCTGGAGCTCATTTCGGCAAAAAACGACGACAGTATGAATTCTACTTTCGGACACCGCCGCGATGTGGACGCACAGACAGCCTGGCTATCCATTCATCCCGATGACGCAGATACCCGCGGAATCGTGCAGGACATGCTCGTTCGTGTTGCTAATGATCGTGGTTCCTGCTTTTTTGTGGCGAGCGTGAACAACGATGTTGCTCGCGGCGTGGTGAGCGCGAGAAGCGTGCGCTGGAACATGTACGCTCCGGAACAGCGCGGCGTCAATCAGCTTACCGCGGAGCGCCTCACCGATATCGGAGATGGCCCAACTTTTTATAGCTGCCTGGTCGAAGTAACGCCCGTACTGCCGAGCTATGGTTCTGCTCGTACTGCCACCAGTTACTCGGATACTCCCTAGAATCCAGACTTTACAAGGGTCTTACTTTCTTTCCCGATCCAATCGAGAGAAAGTTCCCCCTCGGTCAACCTAATTGTGATCGGAGAGCTTGAAACCTGGAATCCGGTAGAGCCATCCGACACACAAGAAAAAGCCCGGGCGGTTTCACTGGGGCTCGTTTCCGACGCCTTCCAGGCGTGGAACAGCGCGGACTGGAGAGGCGAATGTGCTTGTACGAGAAGATCTTGGCGGATTAGAGCAGGCCAGGCTCGCTCAGGCGAAGAACATCGGTTTGAGATTTGAGCACACCCAACGGAGGAGGAGAGGTTGAGCCGACGAGAAGAGGTTTCAACATTGGCTCTTGAATTGCACAGCGGGTGTGTTATGATCTGGGGATCCGAAAAGCGTCGGCTCGTCGGAGAAAGGGCGAGCGTCTGGATATCAGAGCAGAGTTGCAGCGTCCAGAGGCACAGCACCGAAACTTCTTCTTGCTCCCGGTTCTTTCAGAACGGTACTAGCAAAGAGACCGCTACCGCAGTCGCTCATACTGTGTTACCGTTGTTGAACCCTTTTTGCATGCGCTGCGTCTTTAAGTGAAGACTTGGCTGCTTCGAATTGTTTTATGCGTGGGCAAGGCTAGTCGTAGAAGGAGAACGAAAATGACAAAAACTGAACTGAACAAGTTCAAGAAGATCCTGGAAACCAAGCAGGACGAGTTGGAGAAGATTGTGCGCAACCGCGATGCGATCACCATTGAAAAGAGCGCAGACGCGTTGGATGAAGTGCAGCATGCCGCTGAACGTGAGTTAGCCATTCGCAATCTTGACCGCGAGTCGAACCTGTTGCGCAATGTCCGTTCGGCGCTTCGCCGCATCGAAGACGGCTCGTTTGGTATCTGCCTTCATTGCGAGGAAGAGATTAGTCCGAAGCGCCTGGCTGCCGTGCCCTGGGCGCCGTTCTGTATCCAGTGCCAGGAACAGGCGGATCGAAATCGGGACGAAGGTAACGACTCGTTCGACGACATGCTCGTCAATGCCGCCTGATTCTCCCTTCCTCTCTTCCCCGGGGCCGGTTCTCCTTCGCTGATCCTGACAGCCCCGGGGAAGCCCAAAATCGCCCTTCTTCCGAGTATTTCCTTTACCAATTCGCAACACGATTTAGCGGAATCTCCGTGTGCACTGCGCGTAACTTGCCGGGGCGGATTTTCGCCTTTCAAGGAAGGACGAGAAGGACGCGACGCGTAGCATGCTGAAATTGTGGGGAAAAACCACGCTGAATGGCTTGGCCGCATGGCTTGCCGTTTCCGCGTGCTGTGCTGGAGCCGCATCGGCGGCCCAACAGTCCGCGCCACCCGCCGTCAAACCGCCAGAGCACGTACTTGGCACAGTGACTGCCATCGATTCCGGCTCCCACGTGGTTACCGTCAAAGAAGACAAGACCGGGGCCGAGCAGAAGGTCCTCATCGGAAACACCAGAACGCTTCTAAAAGTCGAACCCGGCGCAAAGGATCTCAAGAACGCTACGCGTATTAAGCCAGACGACCTCCAGGTTGGCGATCGTGTGGATGTCCGCGGCTCAAAGGTGCCCGACGAACCCAACGCTATTGCCGCCCGCAGCGTCGTTCTGATGTCGGGGCGTGATCTCGAAAAGGCGCATCAGGCTCAAGCCGAAGCATGGCAGCACAGCACGGCGGGAGTAGTTAGCTCTGCCGATCCGGCGAGCGGAAAGCTAAACATAACGGTAAGGATGCCGTCGGGAGTCCAACCCGTGACAGTGACGACGTCCCGGACTACCGAGTTCACTCGTTACTCACCCGAGAACCCGAAGACTCCGGCCGCTTCGGAACTGGCCCAGATACAACCGGGAGACCAGGTCCGCATCATCGGATCCAAAAATGAGGATGGCTCCGTCATCACCGCTGAACGAATCTACTCGGGGGCCTTCCGCACGATTAACGGCACTCTCAGCACGATCGCGCCGGATGGGAAATCGATTACTGTGAAGGACCTCGCAAGCAAGAAGGCGGTCGAAGTCGGCTTGAACGATCAGTCTCAAGTGAGAAAGATTCCGCCGCCAATGGCAATGATGCTTGCGCGACGCTTCAATCCGAACTTTCGCCGCGCGCCAGATACCGCCGGCAGGCCAGGAGAAGAAACCAGCGGGAATAGTAACGGGGCTTCGTCCCACTCAAGAGCGCCCGAGTCCGGGGAGGGAAATCCGCCTTACAGCATGCGGAGCCATGCGGGCGGCGACATTCCTCAGATGATCGAACGACTCCCGGCAATCGGTATCTCGGACCTTAAGCCGGGGGACGCCCTCGTAATCTCTGGCGTGGCTGCGGGGAGCAGTTCTCGCCTGCTGGCGACAAGTATCATCGCCGGTGTCGAACCGATCCTGCAGTCCGCTCCCAGTCGATCCGGGGGACAGGCCATGGGTGGCGATTGGGGTTTGGGAGAGATGACGATTCCGCAGTAGTTTTGCGGAGCGCCGCTCTTCATCATTGGAATTCAAATTTAGGGGTGACATGAACCAGAAGACGATACGTGTGGTCCTGATCGGGCTCGGCTTGGCTGCTGCAGCGCTTGCGCAGACTGCTTCCACGCAAGGCACCGCTCCGCATCCGGCACCGGCCAGCCAGTCTCATAATTCAGCCGGTGTCGTGCGAGGCACGATCAAAGATGACACGGGCGGCGTGATTCCAGGCGCGACCGTAACACTATCGGACGAGAACGGCACGGCTCAAACGACTACCTCGGGCCCTTCCGGCACGTATGCGTTCCGCCACGTCGCCCCCGGAACCTACACCGTAACGACTACCTACTCGGGCATGCAGCAGCAGAACGCAACCATCGTGTCGGTCTCGGCTGAGAGCGGGGCAACCGCAAACATCGTGATGACCGTTCAGGCTCAAAAACAGGAGCTCACAGTCACGGATACCGCCGACAACACAGTTACCACCGAGCCATCGAACAATGCGACTGCTTTGGTTCTGAAGCAGGAAGATCTCGATGCTCTGCCCGACGATCCCGACGATCTGCAAACCGATCTTCAGGCGCTAGCCGGTCCATCCGCGGGACCGGGCGGGAACCAGATTTACATTGATGGCTTTACGGGCGGGCGGCTTCCGCCTAAAGAGTCCATTCGCGAGATTCGCATCAACTCCAACCCTTTTTCCGCGGAGTTCGAGAAGCTCGGCTACGGCCGTATCCAGATTTTTACCAAACCTGGCTCCGACAAATTTCACGGCCAGGGCTACTATCACATCAGCGATGGCATCTGGAATTCCCGCAATCCTTTCCTGTCCGTGAACCCGCCCTTTCGGACCCAGATGTTCGGAGGAAATGTCAGCGGGCCGCTGGGCCGGCACGCCAGTTTCTTTGTAGACGCTGAGCGCAGGCACATCGACGACAACGGCATCATCAACGCGACAATTCCCACCTCTGACTTCCTCGGGTATCAACCTGAGCAAAACTTCTATTCGACACCGCAGCGAAGGACGACCGTGAGCCCGCGGGTTGATTATCAGCTCGGCGCGAATAACACTCTGAGCCTTCGCTATGAGTTTCTCGAGAACGACCACGTCGTAACCGGGATTGGCAGCTTCAATTTGCCGCAAACCACGATTGGGAACATTGTCTTTCCGAGCACCGGCTACGCCTCATCGATCACCGAACATTCCGTCCATGTTGTCGAAACGGCTGTGCTCAGCGCGAAAGCCGTCAATGAAACTCACTTCCGCTATGACCGCGAAAACACGAGTTACAAGAGCCAGAGCAACGCTCCGGGACTGTTCGTGTCCCAATCGTTTGTATCAGGCGGCGCCGGATACACCTCTTTGGATCATCCCTCCAGTTACAACCTGGATAACGGCTTCGAGCTGCAGAACTACACGTCTCTTACTTGGGGTACGCACACCACGAAGGTCGGCGCTCGCATTAGAACAGACTCTCTGGACAACGTAAGTCCCAAAGGTTTCAATGGAGAATACCAGTTTCTCGGCGGCCCCGGCTTCCCGTATCTCGGCCCCGCTTTGCAACCGGGACTTACGCCGAATAAGAACGGCACCGTGAGTCTGCTTTCGATTGATCAATATCTCGCGACAGTTCAACTTCTGGATGCCGGTTACTCCAGCGAACAGATAACCAGCATGGGCTACGGTCCATCCAAATATACGGTGAATACCGGCAATCCGGCCCTCGGCTTCTACCAACTCGACTTCGGGCCTTTCATTCAAGACGATTGGCGTGTCAAGCCGAACCTGACGCTGAGCCTTGGATTGCGCTGGGAAACCCAAACCAACATTCCCGATCACAGCGACTGGGCTCCTCGCTTGGGATTCGCGTGGTCGCCGGACGCAAAGGGCGGCAGTGGACGGGCGAAGACGGTAATCCGCGGCGGCTGGGGGATGTTCTACGATCGTTTCGATATTTCAGATGTAGAGACCGCCTATCGCTACAACCAGAGCAATCAGCAAGCCTACACACTCGACAGGCCGGCGATCTTCGACGCGACATTTTCCACCCCCATCCCCATCGCAGATCTGACTAGCGCAACCACAAATGCGGCCCAGCGGTATCAGATCGACAGCCATTTACAGGTGCCGCGCTTGATGCAAACCGCCATCGGCGTGGAGCGGCAGTTGTTTTCGCATACCACCGTCTCGGTTAACTTCATGAACTCTCGCGGAACGCACGAACTGCGAACCGTGGATATCAACGCACCGTATCCGGTACCTGGCCAGCTGCCGCCGAGCGCCCAGGGAAATTCCAATAACGTCTGCTGCCGGCCGTTCGGCAACATCGGCGACATATACGATTACCAGTCCGACGGCATCTTCAAACAGACTCAGGTTCTGGTAAACGTGAACAGTCAGGTGGGAAAATGGCTCACGCTCTTCGGGCGCTACTCCCATAGCACCGCCCACAGCGACACCGATGGCCTGGGAACTCTACCGGCCAATCCGTATAACTTCGCCGCGGACTGGGGACGATCAAAACTTGACGTGGGACACACGCTCTTTTTTGGAGGCTCCATTGCAGCGCGCTGGGGCCTGCGGTTTTCGCCATTTCTTGTGGCTCACACCGGAACACCGTTCAATATTACGACTGGTACTGACTTGTTCCTGCAGGGACAAGGCACTCCGACGGCTCGTCCGAGCGTAGTGGATACGGCTCTCCCGAGTTTCATCGACACTCCTTATGGGATTCTGAACCCGGTTCCCCTGGTTGCGCCTCCGGGAACGTCCAATATGATCGAGCGCAACGCCGGGGAAGGACCTGGCTTCTTTGGGCTGAACCTCCGCGTTAGTAAGACGTGGGGTTTTGGCACTACTCATTTTAAGGGTCAGGTGGGAGGCGCACGGGCAGGTGGAGGCGGATACCGCGGTTTTCGCGGCTTTGGTGAAAGCACCGAGCACCGCTACAATCTGACGCTTTCTGCCAGCGCACGAAATATTTTCAATCACGAGAATCTGAACACGCCGAATGGGGCCATCATCTCTCCGTTTTTCCTGGAGTCTACTGGCATCACCGGCGGCTTTGGCGCAGAGTCCACCGCCAGCAATCAACGACGGATCGAGCTGCAACTCCGCTTCGCGTTCTGAGTGTGCCGCGCGGGTTCAGTGAGTGGTTCCGGCGCGCGTTCACGCACCCGGCACTAACAGATGAATGAAAAGGAACGCGGCCGCTGCAACCAGCGCTGCCGCGGGAATCGTGAGCAACCAGGCCACTAAAATGTTGCCCGCAACATGCCATCGCACAGCGCGCACCCGCTGAATCGATCCCACTCCCGCGATCGCTCCGGCAACCACGTGAGTGGTGGAGACGGGCAGTCCCAGCCAGGTAGCCAGGAGAATCGAAAGGGCCGCGCCGGTCTCGGCGCAAAATCCGCTGCGCGGTTTCAGCCGCGTAAGTCTCATCCCGACGGTGCGCACGACGCGCCATCCACCACTCAACGTTCCCATTCCCATCGCTGCCGCCGAGCCGAGGATCACCCAATCCGGAACGTGAAAATCACGTTGAAAGCCGCCAGCTACCAAAACGGCCGTAATGATCCCCATCGTCTTCTGCGCGTCGTTCGTCCCGTGAGCACAGCTCAGCAAAGACGCCGAGAAGATCTGCGCATGCCGGAAGAAACGGTCCATGTAGGACGGAGTGAAATGATGGAAAATCCAATACACCGCAACCATGAACCCATACCCTAAAATGAGGCCGATGATGGGGGCCACAACGATGAACGCTAGCGTGGTGGGCCATTTCCCGACAATTAACCCATTTGCGCCTGCCTTGGCGAGTGCGGCACCGGCATAACCGCCGATGAGAGCATGCGACGAGCTGATCGGGAGCCCGAAATACCACGTCAGCACATTCCAGATCACCGCGCCACAGAGACCGGCCAGCAGCACGTACGGTGTGACGATATCGGTGTTCACGAACCCTTTGCCCACGGTTGAGGCTACGTTCGTTCCCAACAGGAATGCCGCCAGAAAATTGAACAGGCCGGCCAAAGCTACCGCCTGAAGGGGATTCAAAACCCGGGTCGCAACCACGGTCGCCACCGAGTTCGCGGCGTCGTGAAAGCCGTTGACGAAGTCGAAAATGAGTGCGATGCAGATGATAATGGCGACGAGGCCGAACGTCGACATTAGCTGTTCTTCACGGCTACGTTCTGAATGACATCGGCGACGTCTTCGCAAATGTCGGTCGTGTTCTCCAGGATCTCGAATACTTCTTTTTGCTTGATCAAGGCGATGGGATCCATCTCTGAGCTGAAGAGTTTCCCCACCACCGTGCGTTCCACCGCATCCGCCTCATTTTCCAACCGGTTCACCTCGATGCAGTCGTCCCAAACCGGCTTACGGTCTCGAAGCGCCGCCAAAGCCCGTGAAAGCGCCCGGCAACTCTCGTCAACCATGCGCCCTAACTGAACGGCCGGCTCCGGAATCGGATCCAGGCGGTAAGCGGCAATCCGGAACGTCGCGTCCTCAATGGAATCCAGAACATTATCAAGCGTCGTGGCTAAAGTCTGAATATCCTCGGGATCGAATGGCGTGATGAACGTCGATTGCAACGTGCGGAAGATCTGGTGAATCACCTCGTCTCCGCTTCGTTCCAGGGCCTCCATCTGCTTGGACATATCGCACACGCCGTTGTATCCGCCGCGCAATCCTGTGATAAGTAGCTCGGAGGCCTGACAGAGGATCCGTGCGTGCTGCTGAAGAAGATCGAAGAATCGTTCATCTTTCGGTAACAGATTCATGGCTGTTATAGGCTTCCAGTATGTCCAATTCGGTTCCTCTTCGTGAACTGGGTGCCTGTCTGTGAACTCAACCGAAGAAACCCGTGACGGGCTTAGGCGCGACATGGGCCTGTTCCCCGCCCTTACGTCGAACATGCTGAACATGGTGGGCATTGGTCCATTTGTGACCATTCCGCTTATGTTATCCGCCATGGGTGGCTCGCAAGGCCTCCTTGGCTGGATTTTGGGTGCAATCATCGCCGCCTGCGATGGGCTGGTCTGGGCGGAATTGGGCGCAGCGATGCCTGGATCCGGCGGCTCCTATGACTACCTTCAGCAGGCTTTCGGACCACGATCGCTAGGCCGCTTGATGGGATTCCTGTTTCTCTGGCAAGTGATGCTCTCCGCCCCCTTAACCGCTGCGTCTGGTGCGGTTGGTTTTGCCTATTACGCCCGTTACCTCGCGCCGTCGCTGACGCCGCTCATGCAAAAGTTGATCGCTATTGCCGTTTGCCTGCTCTCGACCGCACTGTTGTATCGCGATATCCGCTCAATCGGAAAAATTTCAACCGTTCTCTGGATCGGGCTAATCGCTGCTTTCGCGGTTATCATCTGGGGCGGCGCCTGGCATTTCAACGCTTCGACAGCCTTCAGCTTCCCGCCGGACGCGTTCCATTTGTCCCCTTCGTTCTTCTTGGGTCTAGGCGGCGCAACCCTCATCGGCATGTACGATTACAGCGGTTATTTCAATGTGTGTCTCATTGGCGGCGAGATCAAAAACCCAGCGGTAAACATACCACGTGTCGTTCTTCTTTCTATCGGCATCCTGGCTGTGCTTTACCTGGCCATGAGCTTCTCCATCGTCGGTGTTCTACCGTGGCAGAATGCCGTTCATTCGACGGCGATCGTCTCAGATTTCATGGAGCGCCTGTACGGATCGAATGCCGCCGCGATGATGACGTGTTTGATTTTATGGGTTGCCTTCGCGTCCGTATTTTGTGTCCTGCTCGGCTACACGCGTGTGCCCTATGCTGCCGCATCCGAGGGACATTTCTTTTCCGCCTTCGCCCGCGTGCATCCCCGACGGCAATTCCCTTCCTTTTCCGTGATCTTTATGGGAGTGATGTCTGCGGCCGCTTGCCTGCTTCCGCTGGAGGCCCTCATCAAGGCGCTGATCGTTATCCAGATCGTCACACAATTCGCGGCGCAATGCATCGCCGTCATTCTGATCCGGCGCATTCGCAAAGATATCGACAGGCCGTTCTCTATGCCGCTCTATCCGATTCCAGTGTTCATTGCGCTCTCAGGTTGGATCTTCATTCTGCTCTCGAGCGGCCGGATCTATGTCGGGGCCGGCATAGCAGTCGTTCTGTTCGGCATCGTCGCCTACCTTTGGCGTGCCCGCCGGATCGCGCAATGGCCCTGGGAACGGAGTCATCCCCTCGAAATACGCCTGTAAAGCCTGAAACGCCCCTTCGACTCGTTGCACTAAGCGGCTGAACGCCTTCCCGAGATTTGCCGGGAAGCGTGGGTGCTGAATCGCGCCCAACAGGGCGGTTTTCTGTCGGAGATAACTGTCCCTGAGAAAGGAAGCAGGACATGATTACTCCGAGTGAAGTTAACTGCACCAGGAGTGCTAGTCTGTATCGAGTCGCCAGTATCCTCGCAATACTGGCTGTTGCTGTCCCACACGGTCAGGCACAGCGGGCTTTCAGTAAGCCGGAGGATGCGCAAGCCGTCGCCCAGCAGACGCAGCATCAGGAGAAGCTCCAGCAGGTTCTGAACGATAGGGCCGCTTACGCCAACACGATCGTCGAACGCTGGGAGGATGCGGCTAAGGCAAGCGGCCGCTGGGATGCGAATTTTGCAAACGACTTGAAGACGGCTCTCCTGAAGCTGACGCCGGACAACCTGCTGGCCGCAGGCGAAGCGCCGAGTTTTGAGGCGATGATGCAAGTCCTGGCGACCGGTAAGTTCACGCAGGCCGTCTCGCCGGATGCACTGGGCGACATCGCCGACGATCTGGTTTTCACACCCATTCCGCTCTGCCGCATCGTAGACACTCGCAATGCGGGAGGAGCCATTGCGGCAAACACCACTCGAAACTTCGACGTAGACGGCAGCACCTTCGTCGGTCAAGGCGGGGTCAACGCCTCGTGCGGTATCCCCTTCGGGGTTGCGCAAGCGGTCGCGATGACGATCCACGTGATTCAGCCCGCCGCGAACGGCACTCTCAGGGCCTGGAGGTACCTGAGTCCGCAGCCGGCGGGGACCTTAATGAACTATGCCGCGGGCCAAGCGCTTGCGAACACGGCCATCGTGCCTGTTTTTCCAGGCGCTGGCCCTGACTTTTCTGTCTCCCCGTCAGCAACTGCTCACGTGGTGGTGGATGTAGCGGGTTATTTTGCCGCGCCAGTTGCTACCGCTCTTGACTGCACCACAGTATCTTCCCCCATGACTGTTGCACCTGTGAATGTGTGGACTCCTATCACCGCCAGTTGTCCGGCCGGCCGGACCGCAACGGGCGGTGGATACGATACGCCGGAAGGCACGCTTGGCTATCCGGGCGTATGGCTGACAACGCTTCCGAATGGGAATGGCTGGATCACCTGGGTTGACAATCAAACGAACGGCGGCCGCAATATTCAAACATTCGTCCGGTGCTGCCGGGTACCAGGCAGGTAGAGCCAAGCTCTACACGTGAGGACTGGGTGCGGCGCCAGGCGCCCGCACCCAGAGCGCTCGTTCGCGGACCGGGTACCTTAAAGGAAGTGCCCGTTCAAAGTACGACGCAAGAGAGGACCGTCTATGCGATTCTCGCGGCGATCAGTTTCTGCCATTTCCTAAATGACATGGTGCAATCACTGATCCCGGCGATCTATCCCATACTCAAGAGCTCTTTTCACCTCGATTTTGGGCAAATCGGGCTGATCACGTTCACCTATCAGCTCACCGCGTCTCTGCTGCAACCGGTCGTCGGAACGTACACGGACCGGAAGCCGCATCCCTACTCGCTGCCCGTCGGCATGACCTTCACGCTCGTGGGATTGATGTTCCTTGCGCTGGCTCCGAGCTTCGGGATGCTTCTGCTTGCCTCCGCGCTGGTTGGAATGGGTTCTTCGGTCTTTCATCCGGAATCGTCGCGCGTCGCGCGCCTGGCCTCTGGCGGACAGCACGGGCTGGCGCAATCAGTTTTTCAGGTGGGCGGCAATACCGGGAGCGCCGTCGGCCCGCTGCTCGCGGCTTTCATCGTGCTTCCGAGAGGCCAACGAAGTGTCGCGTGGTTTTCGGCCGCGGCTTTAATCGGAATCGTAGTGTTGACCGGAGTGGGCTCCTGGTACAAGAAGCATCCATTCAGAAAGCCCTTCGCGTCCGCAAGGAAAGGCGGCACCCATGCCGCGCTCCCCAAACAAAGGATTGTAGTGGCGATGGTCGTGCTAGCGGCGCTCGTCTTCT
Organism: Bryobacteraceae bacterium; assembly: GCA_036557345.1. Classification (GTDB taxonomy): domain Bacteria; phylum Acidobacteriota; class Terriglobia; order Bryobacterales; family Bryobacteraceae; genus Bog-105. Next base: position 12,184 of record DATBHS010000090.1, on the reverse strand, counting down.
CGAAATATTTCTACCTAGCGAGCCTGACGAGTTATTACACCTTCTACCTGATCAGCAAGTTTCACTTGTCGGTCCGCAGCTCGCAAATCTATTTATTTATCTTTTTGGGTGCTGTCGCTGCCGGCACCGTGATTGGAGGACCTATTGGCGACCGCTTCGGCCGCAAGCTTGTCATCTGGTGCTCCATTCTCGGCGTCTTGCCGTTCACTCTGCTGTTGCCATACGCCAATCTGTTCTGGACTCCGGTCTTGACCGTAATCATCGGGCTCGTGCTGGCGTCGGCTTTCTCGGCCATTCTGGTTTACGCTCAGGAACTGGTTCCCGGAAGTGTCGGCATGATCTCCGGGATCTTTTTCGGGTTTGCGTTCGGAATGGGTGGTATTGGAGCGGCGGTCCTCGGCCAGCTTGCCGATTTGACGAACATCAATTTTGTCTACCGGGTGTGTTCGTTCTTGCCTGCAATCGGTCTGCTGACGGCGTTTCTGCCCAATCTGCGGACAGCGGGGTTGGACCGTTCGAAGCGATTCGCGAAGGTAAGTTAGCCGAAAAAGTCGCGCACCTTTTCGAAGACGCTCTTCTCGTGAGGATGATTGTCGGCGGGAAGTTGCTCGCGCAGTTCCTCGAAGAGACGGCGCTGCTCTCGCGTGAGCTTCTTTGGGACCTGAACATCAAGATGCACGAAGAGGTCCCCGCGAGCGCGGCTGTTCAGGTGCGGCACACCGAGATTGCGGAGCCGGAACTGTGCGCCGGCTTGGGTGCCCTCAGGAATCTTGATCTTCTGGGGCCCGTCGATGGTTTCAATTTCGATTTCCGCGCCTAATGCCGCTTGGGCGACGTTAATGGGGAGCGTGCAATGCAGATCGTTCTCGCGCCGCTCAAAAACGGGATGCTCGAGGACCTTTATGACAACGTAGAGATCTCCCGGCTGGCTGCCGGGCGGCCCCGGATTTCCTTCGCCCGATAAGCGAAGACGCGTTCCGGTGTCGACGCCCGCTGGTATATTCACCTTCAGCTTCTTCTCGATCCGATGGAAGCCCTCCCCTTTGCACTGCGAGCAGGCTTGACGGATCAACTTGCCCCGGCCCCCACAGGTGGGGCAGGTTTTCCGGATCGATAAAAAGCTCTGCTGATACATCACCTCGCCGCGCCCGTTACAAACGGAGCAGGTGATGAGGCCCCCGTTCGGTTCGGCACCGCTGCCCTGACATTTCGAACATGCTTCTCTGCGCGGTATCTGCAAATCAGCGGAAAGGCCGCGCATCGAGTCCTCAAAACCGATCTCGAGGTCGTAGCGGATATCTTCGCCGCGCTGTGCCCGGTTGCTCCGCCGGCTGCGCTGTCCGAAGATGTCGCCCAGGCCAAAGATGTCGCCGAGAATATCGCCAAAATCCGCGAATGTCGTCTCGTCGAACCCTTGGAATCCGCCTTGACCGAAGCCGCCGTTCACCCCCTGATGGCCGAAGCGATCGTAGGCCGCGCGCTTTTGCGCGTCACTCAGAACGGCATACGCTTCTGCCGCCTCTTTGAACTTCTCCTCCGCTACGCGGTCCCCAGGATTGCGATCCGGATGAAACTGCAGCGCCAGCTTCCGGTAAGCACTCTTGAGCGTCTGCTCATCGCAATCGCGTGAGACGCTCAGTACTTCGTAATAATCTCGTTTAGCGACACTCATCGCACGTTGTAGCCGTGGTCAATCCACGATCACTGATTTACCGCAACCTTTACCATCGCCGGGCGCAGCAGGCGCCCTTTGAAATAGTAACCGCGCTGGTATTCTTCCAGGATAGTCTGATCGGGGTGATCCTTTGTATCAACCATTTCCACCGCATGGTGAACATGGGGGTTGAAGAGCGGGACCTCCTCCGAAATCGGTTCCAGGCCGAGTCTCTTCAGGGTCTCTAACAGCCGCTGGTAGATCAGTTCCATACCGCGCGCATGTTCCTTATCGGCACTCTCCATCTTGAGAGCGCGCTCAAAATCATCGAGAACGGGAAGCAACGCTTTCAGGACGTCCATCGTCGCGAAGTCCATCACCTCGCCGCGTTCCCGCTCCGTCCTGCGCCGGAAATTCTCAAATTCCGCCTGCCGCCGCTGCAGCAACTCCTGCAACTCCGCTTTTTCTTTAAGCGCCTTGTCGCGCTCGGCAGTGATTTCGGTTACAAAAGCACCGTTCGGATCGGTCTGATTGACGCCGCGAGAGGTCTGCTCGGATTGCAGCTGAGTGTCTTCAGCCACAACGGCGTTGTGGTTGTTATCGGATTCCATGAAACGACACCAAAAGGGGGATAAAGGACCGGCAAGTCCCTCAAACTTCAGGGTAACAGAAAATGAACCCCTTTGGCGCGATTCGCCAGAGGCCGAGCCAAACTCATTGAAAATACAGGCTATCGCGCACGTGCCCCGGACGGCTTCGCCGTATCGATTGGGGTGGGTGACGCTGCCGCCGTTTCGGGCTCGGCCACCTTATTCAATCCCAGCGTTTTCCGCAGTTCGACATCGATGCTGGCGCGGATGTCAGGATTATCCTTCAGAAACTGCCGAGCGTTTTCACGGCCCTGGCCGATGCGCTCGCCCCTGTAGCTGAACCACGAACCGCTCTTTTCCACAACGTTGTTCGCGACGCCCAAATCCAGCAGGTCGCCCTCGCGCGAAACGCCTTCGCCGTAGATGATGTCAAACTCGGCTTCACGGAACGGCGGAGCCACTTTGTTCTTCACAACCTTGATCTTCGTCCGATTGCCAGTCACCGTGTCGCCATCCTTGATAGCTGCGATCCGCCGGATATCGAGCCGTACCGAAGAATAGAATTTCAGCGCACGGCCGCCTGTGGTGGTCTCCGGATTCCCGAACATCACCCCGATCTTCTCGCGAATCTGGTTGATGAAAATCAGGCAGGTATTCGACTTGGCAACGATGCCGGTGAGTTTGCGCATGGCCTGCGACATGAGTCTGGCCTGCACGCCCATGTGCGAATCGCCCATTTCGCCGTCGAGTTCGGCTTTGGGAACCAGGGCCGCCACGGAATCGACTACCAGCACATCGATTGAGCCGGAAGTGATCAGCGCGCTGGTGATTTCAAGCGCCTGCTCGGCGAAATCCGGCTGTGACACAAGCAGATTATCGACGTCCACCCCTAGCTGTTTCGCATAGACGGGGTCAAGGGCATGTTCGACGTCGATGAATGCCGCCATACCGCCCTGCTTTTGTGCCTCGGCAACCACCTGCAGCGCGATTGTCGTCTTACCCGACGATTCGGGGCCGAAGATCTCGCAAATGCGCCCACGCGGCATTCCGCCGACTCCAAGCGCATAATCCACCGAAATAGAACCCGTCGAAATCGCCGAAACGGGAACAATGGCCTCTTTCGCGCCCAGGCGCAGAATGGATCCCTTGCCGAACTGCTTTTCAATCTGGCCCAGGGTAAGGGTCAAAGTACGGTTGCGCTCTTTTTCGTCCATGGGAGTTCCTTTATAGCGACAATTCGCGGCGGGGAGGCGCTTTCAGTATACCTCTAAAACAAAAAGGTATGAAGTTGTTCGAACCAACGCTCCATCACATGCTCTCGCGGCGTGCGTAGTAGCCCTTGCGTGCGCGGACCATCAGATCCTTCCGGCCCTTCACCTTGATCCGGACTTCGTGGAATCGTCCGTCGTTGTTCAGCGGCTCCGGGCGATAAAACAGGTTGTACTGGTGCCGGAGCTCATTCGCGATATTCTCAAACGACTGATTCAGATCCTTTGCCTGGAAGGGAAAGAATGCCGCTCCTCCGGTTTCTTCGGCGAAGTACCGCATTACCTTATCGCCCTCCGTCTCGATATGGCTGATGTTGGTTGAAATGGTGTACATCACCGTATCGGCGCGCTGCGCCATTTCGAGCGCCTGGTCGCGGCTGTAACGGCTATCGTTATCTTCACCGTCGCTGAGGATCACCATGGCGCGGCGGAATTTGTACATCGGCTGGTCGCGCATCAACTTGTCTTTGCAAGCGAAATAAATGGCGTCGTAGAGCGCCGTCCCGCCTCCAGGGCGCAAGTTCCGCACAGCCTTTTCCAGTACGGCGGTGTCGTTCGTCATGTCCGCAACCAGCTCCGCGGCCGTATCGAAGCTGACGATGATGGCCTTGTCCTGGTCCCGTACAACGCTATTGATAAAGTTGTTCGCGGCCTCCTGTTGAAAGTGGAACCGGTCACGAATACTGTTGCTGGTATCGATCAGCACCGCGAGCCGCAAGGGAAGATCCGTTTCCGAGTTGAACTCCAGAATGCTCTGCGGCTTCTTGTTCTCGAAGACCTGAAAATCGTTTCTCGTCAGATCCGTCACGAAGCGGCCCTTTTTGTCCGTCACAGTGAACAGCATGTTCACACGCGTGACTTCGGCCCGGATCGGATTGTCAGAAGACGAGCCCGGCACCGAACTTTGAGCCTGGCCCCCTTGAACAGTGGAGACGGACACGGCACCAGCCATGGCCAGAACCGCCACCCGAACAGCTGCGAACTTCATCGAGATGACTTTATTCTAGCCGTCTCGGTGCGTACATGGTCGAGAAAGCTGCCGAGGTCGTGCGGTAAAGGGCTCTCGACCATGATCCAATCGCCTGTCGAGGGCGATCGGAACCGGAGTCGATGCGCGTGCAGGAAGAACCGCCCGAGTGATGGAAGCTCCGGGATCGCGGCGGGAGCCCCATACAGGCGGTCGCCTACAACCGGGTGGTGAATACTCGAAAGATGTACGCGAATCTGGTGGGTACGGCCTGTGCCGATCCGGACTTCAAGGTAAGTGAACCGCTCGAATTCTTCGAGGGTCCGATACTCGGTCAGGGCGCTTCTGCCTAAAGCGAGCCGGGCCGTCATGCGCGTGCGCCGCGCAGGATCGCGTCCAATTGGGCTGGTGATTTGGCCGCGCTCGTGCTTCATCCGGCCATGCACCAGCGCGAGATAGATCTTTTCGACTTCGCGGTCGTGGAATTGCCGGGCGAGCGCCTGATGGGCTTTGTCGCTGCGAGCCACCACAAGCACGCCGCTGGTATCGCGATCCAGCCGGTGGACAATGCCTGGCCGCAGCTCGCCGTTAATGGAAGATAACGAGCCATGCATATGATGGAGCAGGGCATTGACCAGCGTGCCGCGGCTATGTCCCGCCCCGGCGTGCACCACCATGCCTGCCGGCTTGTCCACTACTACGACATCTGCGTCCTCGTACAGAATGTTTAACGGAAGCGCTTCTGGTTCTGCCCTCAGCGAGGGCAGAGCGGCCGGCTTCACGGAAACGCTCTCCCCGCCGCGCAGGATATAGGAGGCGCGAACCGGCGCGCCATTTAGCAAAACCCGATCTTCTTTGATCCAGGCCTGCAGTCGGGAGCGGCTGAATTCCGGCAGGCGCTCGTGAAGAAAGGAATCCAGGCGCTTGCCGGCGTCTGTGGTTTCCGCGGCCAGCATCACGAATTCATCTTATGCGCCAACGCGGACAAAATATTCACAGAATATTCGCTGAATGTTCGGGCTTCACGGATACGCGAAATCTGGCCTATAATAGATCCACTTTATCCTCGTATTCCGAATCCGGGCGAGGCCCTCAGGAGTTGAGCATGTCGGGCCAATCCACCTTGCGTCAGCAGCTTGCAGTAACGCGGCAAGCAATTCGCACGGAACGGTGTCGTGGAGCGACGTTCCGGTTTTTATCTGCCGCTCTGCTGAGCCTGTGCATAGCTGGTTCCGGCATTGCACAGAACACGAACTCAGGTGAAATCCGCGGCACTGTCACAGATCCCAGCGGAGCGGTGTTGCCGGATGCAATGGTTACGATTCTTAACGTCGATACCGGCTTTACGAGAAGGGTGACAACGAACCAGAGTGGAATTTATGATGCGGTTTCCATCTTGCCTGGAAACTATAAACTTACGTTCAGCGCAAAGGGCTTTAACGACTTGGTGCGCGATGGGATCACGTTACAAGTTCAGACGCTTACCTTGGATGCCCAGCTAACTGTTGGCACCGCCCAGCAGCAAGTGGAGGTCACGGCTGAAGCCACCCAACTCAAGACGGAAACAGCAGAGCAGTCGACAACCCTTGACGCACAGACCTTAGTCAATCTCCCGAATGTCGGCCAGGACTGGGGCAATTACACGAAGATACTGCCTGGCGCCGTAGGTTCCGGCACAGGAATTGCCGTGAATGGGAACCTGCCCTTTTATGCGAACTTTCTCGCCGATGGTGCCTCGACCACTTTGCCCCATAGTGGTAACACTGATACTTCCGTCCTGGAGACCATGTCCGAGCTCCAGATCCAGACCTCGACCTATTCGGCGCAATACGGAATCGGCGGCGCGGCGTTCAATCAGATCAGCAAAGGTGGAACCAATGAATTCCATGGGGCAGCATACGAGTACTTTCAGAACGATTTTTTGAACGCGAGAGACTTCTTCGCCCCAGGTGTCGGAAATTTGCGATACAACAACTTTGGAGGGGCAATCGGCGGGCCGATTTTAAAGAACAAGTTCTTCTTCTTCTTCGATGTAGACAAAACCATCAACAGCTCAAACTATTTTGAGTTTGATACCGTGCCCACAGATGGCAGTTTTGGGACCGCTAACATGAGGGCCGGCCAGTTCAACTCTTCGGAATTCCCTACTATTTATGATCCAGTTACACGCCAGCCATTCCCGAACAACGTCATGAATGTGCCGCTCGATCCGGTGGCACTCAAAATTCAGGATGTCTATCCCAAGCCTAATCTCCCGGGATATTTCAACAACTGGCAAGGGTTGCTCGTGAGTCAAGCGCCTAAACTCAAGTTTTTTGGAAGGCTAGATTACAACCTTTCGGACCGGAACCGCCTGACATTCTCCATCACAGAACGAGACGCGCCCGGAAGCGGTACTACGTTCGACGACCCGTGGACCAATAGCCCATATAGCAGCCCGTTTTACGACATATCTAGTGTAAATGCCCAGATCTCTGATGTATGGACATTGAGTCCGAACGTGATCAATGAATTCCGGTTCGGCTTTACCCGGCAGGGCAACTGGTTCTATCCGAAGACGCTCGGTCAAGGCGTGCCGCAAGCGCTGGGGCTGCAGTACGCGAAAGCAGATGTAGCTCCTACTGTGAATATCAGCGGAACTTGCTGTACCTCGGTTGCTGCTGGCACCAACGCTATTTATGTAGAGAACAGCTTCGAACCTGCGGACGTGGTAACCATGATTCGCGGCCGGCACATCCTGAAGTTCGGTGGGGAGCTTTTGGCCTATCAGGACAACTCCACACCTTGGGGAAACATTAATGCAGCAACCTTGTCCTTCAGCGGGGTCTTCACTCAGTCGGCTCCCTTCGGCACGGGCGGGGTTGGGTATGCGGACTTCCTGCTGGGACAGGTCGATTCCTGGAACGCGTCCAACACGCCAATTGTCGGTATGCGGCAAAAGAGCCCGCAGTTTTTTGTGAATGACGATTTCAAGGTCCGGCCGAACTTAACTTTGAACATAGGGCTGCGCTATGAGATCCACGGCGGATGGCATGAAGTTGCAAACCGTATCGGCGATTTCGACCCGACCATCATCAATCCTGTAACGGGCACTCCCGGCGCCATGTGGTTCGCGCCGAACAATGGACGAGACTCGATTCAAGCCGCCATTCACAACATCTTTCTTCCTCGCGTGGGTTTCTCGTGGTCTCCTTTGAACAACTGGGTCGTGCGCAGCGGCTTCGGCATTTACAGCTATAACTGGACTATGGATACGTATGCCGACAACGCGAAAGGCCTCGGGACTAACAGCCAGGGATCCTTGTCGGAAACGGACCAGGTAAACCCGGTTTTCATTCTTTCGGACCCCAATCCGCCATTGAACTATGTAATAGCTTCGCGTGATCCGGGAGCGTACAACGGGCAATCCGTGAATTATTATCCCTATCACACGCCTGTAGCGCGCAATTACCAGTGGTCTTTCAGTATCCAGCGCCAATTTCCATACGACATGTTGGCGGAAGCGGCATACGTCGGGAGTCACGCGACCGGCTTGTATTTCCCCAGTGATATAAACCAAGTGCCGCCGAACCTGATCGCTGAAAGCGCGTCGACCGGTAACGGACAGGACTTGAGACCTTGGCCACAGTTCCAGACCATTAACGGCAGCCGGTACAACGCTATTTCCAATTACAATTCACTGCAGCTCTCGCTGACGAAGCGGTTCAAGCATGGGTTCCAGTTTGACGTAAATTACACGTTCGCAAAGATGTTGGACGACCAGGATTCTTCGGGCTATGGCGCTGGCGCTGGCACTCAACCGTATCAGAATGCGTGGAATCCTTCGATGAACTACGGCCCTTCGAACTTCGATCTCCGGCATATGTTCAAAGGGGATGTAGTATATCAGTTGCCGTTCGGCAAGGGGAAAGCGTTTCTCAACCGTGGAGGGTTTGTGGACGCAATCTTAGGGGGATGGCAGGCGTCCACGATTTTTGTCGTCCAATCAGGGTATCCGTTTAATGTGTTCGTCGGAACTGCCAATAACAGTGGTGCTTTATCCGGTGATTGGTATCCGAATCTTATCGGAGATCCGAGCGTAGCGCATCCAAACGTTCAGGAGTGGTTCAACACTTGTACTCTGTTGCCCGACGGCACCACCGATCCCACGGGTTGCAGCAATCCCGCTTGGGCTATACCGCCGGCAGGAACGTACGGCTCAGCAGGGCGCAACATCTTGCGAGGGCCTGGCCTTGTGAGTTTCGATTTTTCAATGGGGAAGAGTTTCCCCTTCCCATTGCCGCGAGAAACGGGCCAGCTCCAGATCCGCGTGGACGCAATGAACGCGCTCAATCATCCGAATTTCGGCCTGCCAAGCAATTATGTAGGAGCCTCTGGCGGATCTGGAATTTACTACACTCAGGGACCTCGAACGGTCCAGCTTGGCGCGCGCCTATCGTTCTAATTTCGTGGGACAGCTCCCCGAGCTGCGCCGGGCGCCTCGCCCGGCTTGCTCAATTTTTCAACCTACGCCTTCGCAGCGGCCTGATGGCCCTGAGCCGGCTGGTAGGTGCCCGCGGGCGCCCGAGCTGTTATCACCAGCCGGTTCCACCCGTTGATCTGCACCACCGCGAGTGTCAGCTTGACGATCTCCTCTTCGCTGAAGTGCTCTCTCACTCGCGCATACAACTCGTCCGGCACGCCTTTCCCGGCAATCAAGGTCAGGTGCTCGGTCCATTCGAGCGCGGCGCGTTCCCGAGGTGTATAGAATGGCGTCTCCCGCCATGCATTGAGTGCATATAACCGCTGCCCGGTTTCGCCGTGCGCTCGAGCGTCCTTGGTGTGCATGTCAATGCAATAAGCACAGCCGTTAATCTGGGACGCGCGCACCTTCACCAGCTCACGCAGAGCCGGCTCCAGCCCGGAGTTCCGGAGCGGTTCTTCGAACCCATACATCGCCTTCATCACTCCACTGAATGCCGGATCAAGCAGATTGACTCTCGGTTCGATACTGTGTGTGTTTTTATCTGTCACAGAAATTTTTCTACCTCTACTTGTTCCGATGAAATGCGGCGGCCGTTTGTGACATGGAGTTGAAGTTTTTGTACGCTGAAGTTTGTTGAGCTGGCAAACGCGCTTGGCTGCTATGCTTCTAGCCGCTCTTTCAGCACTTGGTGAGCCGCAGGCAAGCGTAGACGAGCAAGTGCGGGCTCATTCGCGTCAGGCACAGGAGTACCTGAAGAACAACCAGGCCGCTCTCGCGGCAAAAGAGTTTGCTGCAATTGTCGGGCTGAATCCGAACAATCTCGAAGCGCAAGGCAACCTGGGCGTGCTGTTATTTGCTCAAGGTAATTTCGCGGAAGCCGCGCTCCATCTGCGCGCCGCGCTGCCACTGAAGCCCACACCCTGGAAGATACAGGCGCTACTCGGAATGTGCGAACGGCGGCTGGGACAGATGGCGGATGCACGGTCGGATCTTGAAGCGTCGTTCGCCCAGCTAAAAGAAAAGAAAATACGCGTTCAGACGGGTATGGAACTAGTCGAACTGTACTACGGAGCAGGGGCGCTCGACAAGGCCGCTTCTACAGTGAGCACACTGCGGCAACTCGAGCCCACAGACATCGACATACTGTACACCGCGCATCGAATCTACTCCGATTTGGCCGACGAGAGCATGCTGAGTATGGCCATGCTCGGCCCCGATTCGGCGCGCATGCATCAGCTCATGGCTCATGAAGCGGCAAGGCAAGGAAACAGGCAGGGCGCCATCGAGCAGTATCGCAAGGCGCTCAGCATGGATCCAAACATCCCCGGTCTGCATTTTGAACTCGCCGAGGCCCTGAGCGGTTCTTCGGTCCCGTCGGACCGGGACGAGATCGAAAAGGAATACAAGGCCGCGCTCGCCGCTAACCCGTTCGACGAGAAATCAGAATGCAGGCTTGGCGAGATTGCCGCGCATCAATCGGACTTCAAGAGCGCCCTCGCGCATTTTTCAAAAGCGCTGAAGCTGCAGCCCGATGATGCGGATGCCAATCTCGGGCTGGCAAAAGTTTTGATCTCGACGGGTGAGCCTCAAAAGGCCCTGCCCCTGCTGCAGCGCGCTGCCCAACTCGATCCCTACAACGCGGTGATCCATTACCATCTCTCTGCGGTCTATCGAAAGACCGGGCGCACCGCGGACGCGCAGCGCGAACTGGCGGAATTCCGAAAAATGAGGGGCATGAAGTCACGGCTTACTCAGGTCTACGAGGCGATGCGGCTGCAACTCCCGGAACAGGAGCGGCCCGACGAAGATGTGCCGAAGTAGCTGACTTAAGTTCTCTCGATTACAAGAGGCTGAACGATTCCTAACCGACCGGCCCCATCATAGCTTGCGCCGGTTTATCAAAGTGGGAATATCGCGGGTGCCGCGAACAATCATGATAACCTCGAGCGGTTTCTGTTCGGCTCTATACAAAACAAGATAGTCTCGAACAGCCCAGAAGAGCACTGGGCGATCTCCGGCGAGGTCTGGTCTCTTATGCCCAAGTCCAGGATTCCGAGCGAGAGTACGAAAGGCCTCGACGAATTCAATCAGCATCCGTCGCGCAATTCGTTGCCCGGCTGCTTCCAGATAGTAATCTCGAATGCTGGTGAGGTCTTCCTGCGCAAGTGGCGCAAGAATGTAGCGGCTCATCCCGCCTTGGGCTTGTCCTTAGTCCCTTGAACCGTTTCGAGAAGGCCTTGCATAAACGAGTCACCGTCGACGCCTTCTCCTTGGTTCAGAGAATCCAAGCCTCTATCCAACCTCTCGCGGAATTCTTTCAGCTGATGCGTGCGAGTTTCGTCATGTTCCCGAAGAAAGAGCAGAGCCTCGACTATCACGTCCGAGGCAGATGTGTAACGGCCGCTCTGAATCTGGCCTTGTACGAAATTTTCGAGCTCCGGAGTAAGCGACACGTTCATGACGGGAACCTGTTCCCCACGGTAACAGATTCCGGGGCGAAGAATTTCATTTCCCGGATTCGCCTCCTTCAGCATGTCCATTGCCGTACCGCTTCTCCCCTGCGGTTACCGGAAACGGCAGCCTGTTTTCTCTCGGCGGTAAAGGGCAGGTGGCGTACGGGGTGAACGTACAGGGCGGATTGTAGGAGCGGTTGAAATCCAGATCCACTGCACCATTCACCGGTAGCGGCGTGTTCAGCATGCGTCCGGCCTGGTATGTCTCTGCCTTGTTCGTCGGATCTTTGAACAGAAAGAATAGCGTTTTGCCCTCGGCGGTCTTCTCGTAAATCGGTCGCAGGCGGCACTGCTGACCGCGATAGGTGAACTCCACAAACCCCGGGCTCTGCTCCTCGTCGGTCTGCTGCAGAACATTATGGATCGGAATCATTTTCGCGTCAGGAACGAACTTGGCGTGAAAACGCAGTTCCGGATTAACAGGGAAAAACGTTGTGCCCCGGAAATTTTTAAGGATAGGACTGGCGCTATCCTTGGCGCGAACAAAAAATCGATCGCCTCGCTTGATGACATAAAACGATACTGTCCCGGTGCGCACCATGTCCGGTTTTTCGTCGTCGTAAGACAACACACGTGAGCTCCCGTCGGCGGCCGTAAACGCGATTTTGCCATTCGACATACGCAGGCCGCCGACATGCGCTGGAGCAGAACCCTCAGGCAAGACGAAATCGTTTGAAGGCGCCGAGCCGATGCTGTTATCGCCCGGTTTCAGCCAGAACAGGCCAAC